>CAITUB010000230.1 GCA_903895515.1 uncultured Acidimicrobium sp.
GACAAGCGCGATGGAGCGGAAATCTTTGCGGCCTTTACGCTTCCGGAGCCGTCAATCTTTGAATGCTGACGCGGGTCGGCAAGAATTTCAAAAATCAGTCCGGGAGCTGCAGGAATAACGCGCTCAACCGAAACGATTTTGGTTTTTGTGTCGTGAGTCATGTATTCAGGCTAGGCGAGGGATTGAACAACAGCCTCACCACAGCGTCGTCCCGAATACATGGCCCCTTGCAATGAGCCGGTATCTCTGTGGTCACCGCAAACGAATTGACCATTGCCAAGATCGACAGGTTGCTTGGGAAGAAACGGTGGTTTTTGCACGGGTCCACCATGATTGATTACGTAGGTGCGCAAATGTTTCCAACCGTCTACTTGTGGTCCCCACCAAGATCGAAGTTGTTGACGGCTTAGTGCTTCAAGGTCGCCGTCAGTAACTCCGGGAAGTGCCGCAACAATGAGGTGTTTGTCTGCCGGTGCGTACGACGGTGCAACGTTGCTGATTACTGCAACGTTAAGAACAGGCCCGCTTCCGGTGCCATCGAGAACGACAAGTTTTCGACGTGTTGGTGGAGCGTCAGCCGAAAAATATACGCACCCAACTTTTCGAGATTCAACTGCTGGAATTCCTAGAAGCGACGAAGCTGTTGGGCCATCGGTGGCAACAACAACTGCGCGTGCTGCAACACTTTCGCCAGTTGCAAGCGTTACCTTCGCACCATCAATTGCGCTCACTCGGGTATTGAGATGAATGGTCCCTTCGGCAAGCCTGCTTGCCATCTGCTGGGGTAGTGCTTGCATGCCGCGCGATGGCAACACACTTTGTCCTTCACTGAGCGATCGGAAAATGACGTCAAACATTCTTCGCGAAGTTGCAAGGTGAGGGTCGAGTTGGATTCCGCCAAAGAGCGGGCGGAAAAAACGGTTGATGATTTTGGTGGAGAAACCAAATGCTCGAAGCGCAACGTCGGTGGACACGTCTTGTCCGCCTAAAAGCGAAGATGGTTTGCGACGCATAATTCGCGCGCGCAACAGGACAATTCGCGCTTTGTCGAACACGCTGCCGATGGGAGCGAAAGCCGTTGCAGCGAGAGTTTGTGGTTTGCGAAATGGGTCGGAAACCACATGACCTTTTCCATTACGCCACACAAGGGCACCCGGGTCAAATGGGCGAAGGTCGAGGGCTCGCATGTCGACTTGTGTTTTGAATTCTGGGTAAGCAGTAAGCATCACTTGGAAACCACGGTCCAGTTGAAACCCGTCGACAATGTCGGTGCGCACTCTGCCGCCAACATCATCGCTCGATTCGAGAATGATGACAGAGAGGCCATGTTGTTGAATCACTCGTGCTGCTGAAAGACCTGCAAGTCCAGCGCCGACGATTACTACGTCACATTGTGAAGGCAGAGACATTACTTAGAGAGTAGTGAACGAAACGCACTTTCTAGAGTGGTGTGCTTGAACATGTAGCCACTTGCATTAAGTGCTGCCGGAATTACTCGCTGTCCAGTAAACAACAGCGCATCGGCAAGTTCGCCACCGAGCAAAATCTTCGGGGCAAACGTAGGAACTGGCACGATCGCCGGACGCTTAAGAACAGAAGCAAGCACTTTGGTGAACTCTGCGTTTGTCACCGGGTTTGGTGCAGTGAGATTGACGGCACCGCTGACGTTGGCTGTGAGCAAGTGTTCGATCGCGCCAATTTCATCGTCAATGGAAATCCAACTTTGCCACTGCTTGCCGTTGCCAAATTTTCCGCCGACGCCCAACTTGAATAGCGGCAGCAACTTCTTCAGCGCGCCACCTTTTGGCGTGAGCACAATTCCTGTGCGGAGATACACCGTGCGAATGCCTGCGTCGACTGCTGGCTTCGCAGCAGCTTCCCATTGTTCACATACTTCGGCAAGGAATCCGGTTCCATGTGTACTTACTTCGGTGAGCTGCTCGTCATTGCGCGCTCCATAAATTCCAATTGCCGAACCCGAAAGGAATACTGATGGCTTGCGCGAAAGTGATGCGATTGTTTTTGCAATAAGTGCTGTTGTCGCAGTGCGACTATCAAGAATTTCTTTGCGATAGCTAGATGTCCAGCGCTTGTCTCCAATGCCAGCACCAGACAAGTGAATGACTGCATCAACGCCTTCAAGCGCAGCGCCATCGAGTGTTCCCGATTTTGGATTCCATTGCATTTCGCCAGGCTTTGGTGACCTGCGAACGAGGCGAACTACCTCATGCCCGCTCGTTGACAGCTTGGCAACGAGTTGCGTACCGATTAAACCACTTGCTCCTGAAATGACAATCTTCATGGCCTCACCTTATGACGCTTTGGCCCGCCAAGCGAGGTCGTGCGTGAATTACGGAATGACGATGGGAACTGACGTAACCACGGTATTCGGACGGAACAATAGGCGCGCCTTAATGGAGAGTGCCGACTGGTTGTGCAGCCATTGCGAGCGAATACTGGTAACGAATTCTGGAATGATCACCGTGATCAAGTCGTCGTTATACATGTTGTCAATTTCGTTGATGCGATTGAGAATTGGTTCAGTTAAGTCGCGGTACTCGGAAACAATCGTGTCTAGTTCAATCGATAAGCCGAATTTGTCCCACTGTTCTTGCAAACGAGCACGGTCATCCGATTGTTCAATGACTGAAAGTGCAATGAGTTTGTCTGGACGCAAACTTTGTGCGTAACGAACTGCTTGCAACACACCTTGGTTCACCGAGCCCACGAGCACCACAACGGTGTGCGTTTTGAATGGAGCCTGGTAACCATCTGTTGGTGCAAGGAAGCTTCGAACACGTGTGTAGTGGCGATGGATGCCCTTGAATCCAATCATCATTATGGGAATGAGCACTGCAGGAATCCATGCGCCGTCGGTGAACTTCACAACGACGAAAATCCCGGCAACGAAGAACGTCGTTACCGAACCAACTCCATTAATGGCGATGTGAAGTTTCCAACTCTTTTCGCGATGCTTGTAGTGGTGCACGCACATGCCGGCCTGGCTCAAGGTAAAGCCCGTAAACACTCCAACTGCATACAACGGAATGAGCGCGCTGATGAGCCCCTTGAACGCAATGATTAATGCAATCGATGCAACGCTGAGAAAGATCACACCATTGGAGTACACCAGGCGGTCTCCGCGATTACTGAACTGGCGCGGCAGGTAGTTATCTTTTGCGATAATTGAACCGAGTCGCGGGAAGTCTGCATATGACGTGTTTGCTGCGAGAATCAAAATTGCAAACGTTGCGAACTGTGTGATGAAGAAGAAAATGTTTCTTCCGCCGTACACCTGCTCGGCAAGTTGTGCAAGAACGGTGTTGGCGATAATGCCTTCATGATCTTTTACTGGCTGAAGGTGCTGAGCGAGAACGCTGAGTCCAAAGAAACAACCACCAAGAATGACGGCCATCCAAATCAGGGTTGTCGAAGCATTTTTTGATTCAGGCTTCTTGAACGCTGGCACACCGTTGGAAACTGCTTCAACTCCAGTGAGTGCAACAGCGCCAGAAGAGAATGCTTTCAAAAAGTAGAACACGGTGACTGAACCCTGCATTTCGAGCAGGTGTTTAGCTTCGCCAGTGTGTTCAATAGGCGGAAGGTGCTGGACAAACACGCGGTAGAGGCCAACCA
>CAITUB010000231.1 GCA_903895515.1 uncultured Acidimicrobium sp.
CATTATCACGGCGTTGGAAAATACGAAGGAATGGTGAAGCGCACCATCGGTGGCTCCGAGCGCGACTACCTACTTCTTGCCTATAAAGACGGCGACAAGCTCTACGTTCCAACAGACCATATTGATGCAGTTCGTCAATACATCGGCGGAGACTCACCAACACTGCACCGACTTGGTGGCAGTGATTTTGTACGCGCAAAGCAACGCGTGCGTTCAGCCGTTCGCGAAATTGCCCAAGAACTTGTTGTGCTGTACCAGCGAAGAGTGAACGCGGTTGGCCATGCATTCGGTGAAGACACACCTTGGCAACATGAAATGGAAGGCGCATTTCCCTTTGTTGAAACGCCAGACCAGCGCACAGCAATTGAACTGGTGAAGAGCGACATGGAACGCAATGTTCCAATGGACCGCTTGGTCTGTGGCGATGTTGGCTTTGGGAAAACCGAAGTGGCCGTGCGCGCAGCGTTCAAGGCAATTCAAGATGGCAAGCAAGTTGCAGTACTCGTGCCAACAACCTTGCTTGCATCGCAACATGCCAATACGTTCGCCGAGCGTTTCCGCGGATACCCAATTCGCGTTGAATCTCTTTCACGCTTTCTCACTAACTCACAGGCGAAAAAGGTGCTTGCAGGTGTAGCCAGCGGCGAGGTGGACTGCGTGATTGGAACGCATCGCTTGCTACAAGAAGGCGTGAAGTTCAAAGACCTTGGGTTGCTCGTTGTGGACGAAGAGCAACGGTTTGGTGTGACGCACAAAGAAATGATGAAGAAGATGAAGACAAACGTTGACGTTCTTACGCTGACCGCAACCCCAATTCCGCGCACACTTGAAATGAGCCTTGTCGGAATTCGCGATATGTCATTGCTACAAACCCCACCTGCAGACCGTCAGCCGATTCTCACCTTTGTTGGCGAAGATGACGAGCGAGTGTCTACCGAAGCAATTCGTCGCGAGTTGTTGCGTGATGGCCAGGTGTTCTGGGTACACAACCGTGTACAAAGCATCGAACAACGCGCTCAAGAGTTACGTGAACTTGTCCCAGAGGCACGCATTGCAGTTGCGCATGGCCAAATGGACGAAGGCCGCCTTGAGCAAATCGTGATCGATTTCTGGGAAGGCAAGTTTGATGTTTTGGTGTGTACCACCATCATTGAAAGCGGCATCGACATGCCAACCGTGAACACGCTTGTCGTTGAGCGCGCCGACTTGCTTGGCCTTGGACAGTTACATCAAATTCGTGGACGCGTTGGCAGAAGCGGTTCGCGCGCATATGCATACCTATTTCATCCGCGCGACAAGGTGTTGTCTGAAGACGCGTACGAGCGATTGAAGACCATCGGCGAAGCGACTGAATTGGGAAGCGGTTTTAAAATCGCCATGCGCGACTTGGAAATTCGTGGCGCAGGAAACATGTTGGGCGAAGCCCAAAGCGGACACATTGCTGCTGTCGGTTACGACCTGTACTGCCAGCTCGTGACTGAAGCTGTGTCTGAAATGAAGGGCGAAGACGTTCCGCCAATTGTTCCGGAACTCAAACTTGACGTTGCCACCAATGCGTACCTGCCTACCGATTATGTATCGAAGGAAGAATCGCGTCTTGATGCCTATCGCAGACTCGCAGCCGTTACGAAACAATCAGACGTCGCAGATATTCGCGATGAATGGATTGACCGCTATGGCCCACTGCCAGAAGCAGCGCTCGCACTCATTCGCGTTGGCGAGTTGCGTGCCGAATGTCATCGAATTGGTCTGCGCGAACTCGTAGTTGCCGATGGCCGTGCGCGACTACTGCCAGTTTCACTGAAGGCAAGTCAACAAATGCGCCTCACTCGCATTGCAAAGAGCAGCGAATGGAATGAACAAACCAAGCAACTCAGCGTCACGCTTCCCCGTGCCCCACAAGGCAAACAAGCAGATGCGGGAACCGTTGACTATTTGGTGTCGTTCCTGCAGGAACTCTTTGACGACAACTAGGCTTTACTAAATGTCACGCACCCCCCGTAAGTCAATTCGTTCACTCACCGTTGCATGTATCGCAATGATTTCACTCGCCAGCTGCGGTGGAAGTTCAAAAAATGATGCCGCATCTGTTGACGGTTCTGCAATCGCTAAAACGAAACTCGAAACTGCGCTTACGCAACTTTCAGAAGCAGGTCAGATCACACTTGAAAATGGCGTCGTTCCAATGGACGCTGTTCGCTCGGTACTTGCTGCCATCATCCGTGGTGAAGCAACGAAGCAGATTCTCGCTCAGTACAACGTGACCGTCACCGACGCGGACACCAAAGCAGTAGTCGACCAGGTTTCGCAAGATGCTGGCTACGACACGTTGGGCCAGGAATTGAAAGACCTCATCATCGGACTGAACAGCGGAGACCTTGCGCTTGCCCGTGTGAAGGCGCCTTCTGAAGCAGACATTGAAAAGATGTACAACGAATCACCTGCATCACTTGGTGCAATGTGCGCTCAGCACATCTTGGTAAAAGAAGAAGCAACCGCAAAAGAAGTCATTCAAAAGTTGAACGACGGTGGCGACTTCAAGAAACTTGCTGGCGAATACAGCACCGAGCCAAACGCCGCAACCACTGGCGGAATTCTTGGCTCAACTGACGGCGATTGCATTTCACTCTCCGACTACCAATCACAATTTGATTCTGCGTTCACTGCTGGCGCTCTCACTGCAAAAGTTGGCGTTCCAACCGGCCCAGTGAAATCGAGCTTTGGATACCACGTCATCATGATTCGCCCATTTGCCGACATCAAGGCATCGCTTGTCATGATGCTGTCGAAGTCTCCTGGAATGTTGTTGATGACAGGCTTCCTTGCAACGCACGAAGTAACCATTGCGTCTGAGTACGGTCGCTGGGATACAGCAACCGGAAAAATCACCGACCTGTAAATTGCATTCGACATGAGCAATCGCACTTCGGTTGGTCGTGTTGTCATTGTTGGTCTAGGACCTGGCCCGCGAAACACAGTTACTGAAGCGACGCTGCAAGCAATTGCATCAATCCCGCACCAATTCGTGCGTACGCGCCAGCACCCCACAGCCGACCTGCTCCCTGCTGCTCAGAGTTTTGATCACCTATACGAATCGCTGCCAACGTTTGACGACGTCTATGCAGCAATAACTGAAACTCTGGTGGCCGCTGCCAATGAACACGGCGAAGTGCTGTACGCAGTACCGGGTTCGCCACTACTTCTTGAAACGAGCGTGACTCAGCTTCGTGCAGACACACGCATTGAAGTGCTGGTTCTGCCAGCAATGAGCTTTCTCGATCTTGCATGGGAGGCTCTCGGCATTGACCCAGTGAATGCTGGAGTTCGTTTAATTGATGGTCACCGTTTTGCCGCAGAGGCAGCAAACGAGCGCGGACCATTGCTTGTTGCACAGGTGCATGCCGACTGGGTGTTGTCTGATGTGAAGTTGTCATTCGATGAAGCAGTTGGCGATGAACCAGTCGTACTACTGCACCACCTTGGACTCCCCGACCAGCGTGTTGAACACACCACGTGGCAAGAACTCGATCGAGTACTTCCTGCAGACCACCTCACTACGTTGTACATTCCTCAACTTGCTCAGCCCATTGCTGGCGAGATGGTGAAGCTGCACCAACTTGCACGCACACTTCGTGAGAAATGCCCCTGGGACATCGAGCAAACGCACGATTCACTCATTAAGCACTTGCTTGAAGAGACGTACGAAGTAGTTGACGCCATCAACGAACTTGATGCCGACAACCCAGCAACCGACGACGCACTGATTGAAGAACTCGGCGACCTGTTGTATCAAGTGGAATTTCATGCCACGATCGCCGAACAACAAGGCAGGTTCACGCTTGCCGATGTTGCTCGTTCAATTCATGACAAGTTGGTGCGCAGGCATCCACACGTTTTCGGCGATGTTGTTGCAAACAGCGCGAACGATGTAGTGAGCACTTGGGACGAAGTGAAGCGCCAAGAACGTCAAGCAAGTGACACGAAGTCCGACTCTGTGTTTAGTGGAGTTGCAAAGGCTGCACCTTCCTTGTCGTATGCGACCAAGTTGCAAAAGCGCGCTGCCGATGTTGGTTTCGATTGGCCCAATGCAGATGGCGCGTTCGACAAGATTCGCGAAGAATCCGCCGAGATACGCGACGCCATTGCCCAACAAGCCGACCCAGAAGCGGTGCGCATGGAGCTTGGCGATTTGCTGTTCAGCGTGGTGAATTTGTCGCGCCACTTAGGCCACGACGCCGAGACCGCGTTACGTGTGGCCAGCGATAAATTCCGCGCTCGCTTTGAACACGTTGAGGCGCTTGCAATCCAGCGCAACATCGACCTACATGCCGCAGACCTTGCCACGCTTGACGCACTGTGGGACGAGGCAAAAATACGGAAGTGAACGTGAATTAGTGCGCTGACTAGCGTGTAGCCATGAGCACAATCAAGCACGTAGTCGGTCGCGAAGTTCTGGACTCTCGCGGAAATCCAACCGTTGAAGTTGAAGTCATGTTGCAATCTGGCGCGCGTGGACGAGCCATTGTTCCTTCGGGGGCATCGACTGGCGAACACGAAGCAGTAGAGCTTCGCGATGGCGGCACTCGCTACTTGGGCAAAGGCGTGCAAAAGGCTGTCGGCAATGTGAACGGCCCAATTGCTGCTGCATTAGTTGGCGCAGATGCATCGAGCCAACAAGCAATTGACGAATTGATGTTGTCACTTGATGGCACACCGAATAAATCCAATCTTGGCGCAAACGCAATTCTTGGAGCAAGCCTCGCCAATGCACACGCAGTCGCCAGCGAGCGCGGACTTCCGTTGTACAAGTCAATTGGTGGCGAAGCAGCATGTGTGCTTCCAGTACCAATGATGAACGTGTTGAATGGTGGCGCACACGCCGACAACAACGTTGACTTGCAAGAGTTCATGGTGATGCCAATTGGTGCTTCATCATTTTCAGAAGCGTTGCGTTGGGGTGTTGAGACCTATCACACGTTGAAGTCCATTTTGCATAAACGAAAAATGGCAACTGCAGTTGGCGACGAAGGTGGATTTGCACCAAACCTTGCGAGCAACGAAGAAGCAATTTCAATCTTGGTGGAAGCAATTGAAGCTGCTGGCTTCACACCTGGCAAAGACATTTCCATTGCGCTCGACCCGGC
>CAITUB010000232.1 GCA_903895515.1 uncultured Acidimicrobium sp.
ACGAACGCTTGTCACCACATATTAGTGGCGAGTTGAATGCGTGGCTACGGGCGAATTTCGTAGAACGCGTTGATCGAATGGTCAATATCTAGCCTGCGGAATTGTGAGAACCCAGCCGACTTGGCCATGGACTCTGCGTTACCTGCAGAAAGCCCAAGCGTGCCAAGCCCGGCGCCATCTGGTGAAGACATTGCAGACGACATGCACGACAGCACGCTGATGCCGTACATCAACGGAGCCATCGGATTTTTCTGTGCGTTAAGCGCAAAGGTGTCGTGTGCCTTGATGTCGACGAGTAGCCATGTGCCGTTTGGTTTCAGCGCAGCTCGAATGGCGTGCATCATTTCCGCTGGGTGTGTCATGTCGTGAATGCAGTCAAACGTGGTGATGAAGTCAACAGAGTTGTCCGTTGGCAAAGGTTGTTTGCGTGGGTCATGAAAAGAAACGTTTTTCACACCAGATGCGTTGAGTTTGTCTGCTGCGCGATCGAGGGCGTACTGGCTGATGTCGTAACCAACGAATGAACTCTTGGGGAAGTGCTTGCCCATGAGCAGGATGGCGCTTCCTGCGCTGCAGCCGATGTCGGCAACTTTCACACCGTTTGCAAGCGCGTCACGGATTCCGTCAATTGCTGGAATCACCGTGTCAATAAGGTTTGCATTCGTCCATGGTTCGAAACTGCGTTCAATACCAACCGCTCCTTCGGGGCCGTGGCTGTCGTAGTCATGACCAATACCGGTGCGGAAGCTTTCGGGCATCTTGTTCAGCGCCGCCATGGTCTGTGGCAAGCGATGGAACATGCCCATGCCAAAAGCGGGGCTGTTTGGGTCAGCGAGTACTGCAACTTGTTCGGGGGACAAGAAGAACTGATCGTCATCAATGGTTGGTGATTCAGATGGAGTGTTTGTTGCAGAAATAAGACGAGCAGATGCCTGGTTGTATGCCCACTCTCGGACCCAGCGCTCATTCAGTTCGGTGGCATGAGCAAGTTGAGCAGTCGTCATCGGTTGTGCGGTTTTGGCAAGTGCCGCGTACAGACCTAGTTGGTCACCTAAGTGCACCATTCCTGATGTCACCGCTCCTTCAAGCTTGGTGAACAACAGGAACGAAAACATCTTGAGTTTGTCGGGGTCGATGGTGCTCATATGCAATAGAACCTAGTGCTTTTGCCTGACCACAAATTCAGTGGGGTGTAGGGCAAACTGGGTGTATGACTTGGAAAAAAATCGTTGGAGTTGTCGCAATAGTTGTTCTAGCCATGATGGTGTTTCGCGGATGTGGCGACGGTCGAGGAATGATGCGCGACCATGACGAGGTGCATGGTGGATCAAACTCCGCACAGGGCGTGACCGTGCAGGCGACTGGAACAGTAAAAGTAGTTCCCGATGGAGTCAGTTTCAATTTTGCAGTTTCGGTGTTGGCCCAGTCTTCTGAAACCGCAATGTCTGATGCAAGTGCAACAGCCGAAAAGGTTCGCGCCGCTCTAGATGCTGCAGGAGTTGCAAAAGATGACATCGCAACCCAGAACGTCAGCGTGTATCCGGAATATGCATCAAGCACGACAGGAACTCAAACGCTCACGGGATACCGCGCGCAGCAAATTTTCACAGTCATATTGCGTGACACGGCCAAGGCCGGAGAAGTAGTAGATGCAGTTATTGCTGCTGGCGGAAATTCATTGCAGGTATACGGCGTAACGCCAACTCTGCTTGATACCGATGCTGCGGTTGCACAGGCTCGTGAAGCAGCGATCAAGAGTGCGAAGGAAAAGGCGAAAGATTACGCAGGATTGGTTGACGCGAATCTTGGATCAGTGGTGTACGTAACCGAAGTAACTTCGCCAAGTTCACCCATCCCGTTGATGGTTGGGGATTCGGCTACCGCGTCAGCTCCGATGGCAAAGACCGAGATCAACCTTGGAACCCAAGAAGTATCGGTAACAGTCGAAGTTCGCTGGAGCTTGAACTAATTAGTTAATTGAAGGCACATCACGGTGTGCGCGATGCCATTTAGTTCTGTTTCTCGTAGCGGTTTCCAACCCTTGTTTGTGTACCACTGCTGTTGATCGTTTGTGTAGAGGTATAGAGCAGGGTGACCTAACTGGTGTGCTCGCTGCACGATGCGTTGGACGACTGTTGTAGCGACACCGAGTGCGCGGTTGGTTGGCAATGTGAGCACTGCCGCAAGCCATGGGCCAGGTTCAGGTGCGTTTGGCAATTCGTCGTCATCGATAAGTGTTGCCATGCCGATGAGTTCATCATTCGTGCTGAGCGCTACGTATGTCTCGGCAAATCGACCTGCATAACTTCCGGTGAGTCCGTATAAGTCCAAATAGGTCTGCACTGAATCTTCAGAAAATATCTCTTTCCATTCTGTTACGGAAAGTTCTGCGGCACGTTGCCAATGTTGCGGGGCTTCCGTGATGTTGACGACCGAGTAAGTCTTGAGCTGCGCTGGTGTAGTGAATGTGCCGTGGTCGTCGCATGGGAACTCGATTACTTCACTGACCGCATCAAGATTGATGGGCCCATAGATATGGGGGAACATTGGCTCGTGCGGAAGAGCGGTCGAACCGTCAATGTGTGCAGGTGGTTCAAACTTCAGTTGGCTTGTGAGCTTCGTTGGATTGATGTTCAGCAACACCATGTTGCTCGTGCCTCTGTAGTACTTGTTGGCCACGCCCACCATTTGGTGCTCGGTAGAGCAGTGTGCGAAGCCTTCCGTTGCAACCGAAGGGGCGACAAGTTGTCCGCGTGCTTGAGCATCGGCCCAGCTTTCGCGCGACAACAAGTGCAAAATCACGTATTTAGCGTAGATCCTGAACTTTCCAATTGCCCTTTGCGTTGATGATTTCAGGGTCGCCTGTAAGAATTTTGGCGTTATTGGCGAGTGCAGTTGCGACACAAAATGCATCGCCTAGAGCCATTTTGTGTGCAGCCTTGATTCGTGACGCAGAAAGTGTGAGTTCTTCATCAACTTCAATGAATGCAAGGTTTTGGCGTAGAGCTGGGAGAACATGCTGGATGGCTTTATCTCCGTGTTTTCTGGAGAGGATGTACAGAACTTCACAAACATTGACAAGGCTGATCACTGGGCGAGATGGAATTGTTTTTTCTACGGCAGAAGCAGAAGGCCCATCTTCAAGCCAATTGATTACTGCCCAAGAGTCGAGACAAATATTCATCGAGCCTCATTGCGACGGTCATCCATCAACATTTTGAGCATGCCAGAGCCTGCAAACATGCCACGTAGAGATTTGGTTGTGTGCACAGACTGAATGAGTACACCATTCTCAGAAAGTGAAACAACGACCTCGTCACCCGGCTCAATTCCAAGTTCGTCGCGAAACTTCTTTGGAATAACTACTTGACCCTTGGGTCCAACTTTTTGTGCCATTTCATAATCATAACAAAATGGTATAACTGATGGTATAACTTTCGTGGGTACTGTCATGTACCTATGTGTGCGCCGACTTTGACTCGTAGGCAAGTGCGGCGATGACGATGACGATGCCGAACCACGCAAGTGCTGCAGGTCGTTCGTCGAGTACCACTGCACCAAGAATGGTGGCAACAACTGGTTCGGCAAGCGTGATCATGGTGGTCTCGCGGGGCTCTAGGTTTTTCAAACCGCTCGCGTATGCCCAGTAGGCAAGTGCGACCGTCACAATTCCTAGCCATAGGCCTAGTGATATTCCGCCAGTGGTGAATATCCAATCGGTGTTCACAAACAACAGTGAAGGGGCCAACATGATTGCCGCAATGCCGAACACACGTGACATGGCTACATCGCTCGTCACGCCCGACTCAACAATGCGTTTGCTGGTTAATGCGAAGAGTGCGTAACCCAACCCGGCTGCAAGTGCATACGCAATTCCAGGTACCGAAACGTTCGTGTCATTGCCAGACAACACAATGAGCGACATTCCGGCGATTGCTGCAGTGGTTGCCAGCATCCACGTTCGAGTAGGAAGCGAACGAAACAAGATTGCTGACAACACGCCAGTCAGAATCGGTGCTGAACCAAGCGCAACGACAGTGCCGATGGCTACGCCTGTTTCATGAACAGCAGCAAAAAATGTTGCTCCGTACATGGCCTGGCCGAAGCCGGCAATGATCCATATATATAGGGGTAATGAAACCGTGGTGACATTTGGCTTACGGACTAGCCCAGTAATGGCAAATAATGCGATGGCACCAACAATGAACCGGATGGCTGCGACGCCAAGCGAAGTGGCGCTGTCTGGTCCAAGTGCACGCGATGTGCCAGTTGTGGCAAAGCAGATTGCCGCAAACAGCACTAACAGTCGTGAACGCACGACTAAACGGTAGTTGGGTGGGCGGTAGATTTGAGCAAGCAGATTGCTCCCGTAGCTCAGTTGGATAGAGCGGCGGACTTCTAATCCGTAGGTCGTAGGTTCGATTCCTACCGGGGGCGCAATTGCAAATAAGCGTGTAAATATCGCGCGCATTGTGGGTTAGGGGCTCTGAACGCCTATCCTTTCGGGGTCAGTCTGTAGAGAGGTCGCTTCAGTGAAATTCAAAAAAGGTGACACCGTCATTTACCCGCAGCACGGTGCCTGCATTGTGCATGGAATCAAGCGCATGAAGGCTTTTGGCTCGGTCCAGGAATACCTCATTTTGAAGACCGTCATCAACGAGATGACCCTTTCCGTGCCTACCGCAATGGCGAACCAAGTAGGTGTGCGCCCGCCGGTATCGAAGTCTGAACTCGAAGACTTGCGCTCAGTGCTTTCGAAAGCCGACCCACGCGTTCCTGCAAACTGGTCACGTCGTTTTAAGAACCACCAAGAAAAGTTGAAGAGTGGCGACGTGTATCAAGTTGCCGAAGTAGTTCGTAACTTGGCAGCGCGTGACCGCGACAGTGCATTGTCGGCTGCAGAAAAAACCATGTACGACCGTGCGCGCATCAACTTAATTTCAGAAATTTCACCTGCACTCAAAGTTTCAACTGATGCCGCAGAAGTGTGGCTGGATGCAGCACTTGAGCAAGGCGTATTGAAGCCGTCAAAGGGCGCAAAGATTGTGAAGCAGATTCCAAAAGATGATGCCAAGCCAGTTGCTAAAGCAGTTGCCAAAGATGCAGCTAAGCCAGTTGCTAAAGCAGCAAAGGTCGCCAAAGTTGCGAAGGTTGCAAAAGTAGCGAAAACTCCCGCTAAGGCCGTAGCGAAAAAGAAGTAGTCGTGGCAAACGTTGGCTACGTCGGTTTAGGAATTATGGGTGG
>CAITUB010000233.1 GCA_903895515.1 uncultured Acidimicrobium sp.
TGCCATGGCCCCGCAGGCCTGGGGAATCCTCCATGCTCACAGCGAAGACCCAGTGGCATTGTCTCAATTTTCAGGGTTGGCCCAACGCAGTATTTTGCTCGACGTCAATGGTCAGCAAGTCGGCGTGTTCCAAGTGAAGAACACACAACAGACGCCAATTTCGGCAGTGCCCGATGCTGTGAAGAATGCGTTCATCGCAGTTGAAGACTCAGTGTTCTACGAACACGACGGAGTGAACTTGCGGGCAGTTGGCAGAGCCTTGTTGGCCAACTCGCAGGGTGGTGGGCGACAGGGTGCATCCACGATCACGCAACAGGTCATCAAAAACGAATTGCTCGGTGGAAAGATTTCGGGAAGTCGATTGAAGCTTCTGCAAATTCGCGGAGCAGTCATGTTGGAAAAACAGTTATCGAAAGAAGAAATTCTCGAACGTTATTTGAACACCGTGTTCTTCGGTAACAACGCTTACGGGTTGCAGGCTGCGGCCGAGGTGTACTTCGGTACATCGGTGCAAAGTCTTTCGCAAAATCAGGGAGCGTTTCTTGCTGGCATGGTGCAGGCACCATCGTCACGAGATCCGTTTACGAAACCCGACTCGTCGCGCTATCGCTACAAACAAGTGCTCAGTCGATTGGTTGAAGTTGGCGAGATGACGTCAGAACAGGCAACGCTTGCTTGTAAGGGATGGGAGTCATCGCGAGTTCGCACTGTTGAAGACGCGGACTGTCCAATTCCCGACAACCGTCGCGAGATCTCACGCGCTACCGACACTGGTCGAACCTATTTTTCCGAAGCTGTCCGCGACTACTTGTTGAATCGCTCAGACATTCTTGGCGCAACGTATGAAGAGCGCTACAACAAGTTGTTTCACGGTGGTCTCGTTATTCACACCACGCTCGACAAGGGTGCACAAGTTGCTGCTGAAAAAGCGGCGCTCGAACAGATGCCGGAAAACTCGGCAAACATTCAGGCAGCAGTGGTGTCGGTAGATAATGCAACCGGCGGAGTGCGCGCAATGGTTGGCGGTCGCGATTTCTTGGTCAGCGAAGTAAACGTTGCAATGCGCCGACGCCAAACGGGTTCGAGCGTGAAGATGTTCATTCTTGCGGCAGCCATGGAAGCAGGACTGTTGCCAGAAGATGTGATTGATGGAACACTTCCGTGCACATTGCCAAACCCAGGTAACGATGCAGAGCCAACATTTCTTATTTCAAACGGAGTAAGCCAGCCTGTTTCATCGCTGCGCACCATGACGGCGTTGTCCATCAACTGCGCGTACGCGCGACTCGCTCAAGTTGTTGGTCTCGACAAGGTTGTTGCACTGATGTACGGAATGATGAGTTCTGACTTCCTTCCAAAACCTGAGTGGGGAACAGATGCAGAGCGTTTGAATCTCATTAAGCCATATGCATCGCTTTCTACTGGCGCAAACGAACTGAGTCCACTTGATATGGCGTCTGGCGCACAAACCATTGCCAACATGGGAGTGCACCTTGAGCCGTATTTCGTAGAAAAAATTGAGAATGCCACTGGCGTCATTTATCAACACGAAGCGATTCCCGATCAGGCGTTGTCGGAAGCGTCTGCATTGCGTGCAGTAGACACGTTGAAAGGTGTACTCACCATCGGAACGGCTCGGCGTAGTCAGCTTGCTGGTGGTCGGCCTGCTGCTGGCAAGACAGGAACGCAAGACGACAACACCAATGCATGGTTCGTTGGCTTCTCTCGCGAACTGACTACTGCGGTGTGGGTTGGTGACCCGCGCGCGTACACACCAATGGTCAACATTCCTGAATTTGTGAAGACAGATGGTTATTCGCGCATTCAAGGCGCCATGTATCCAGCGCGCATTTGGAAACAAATGATGGACGAAGCGCTTGGCAACGTTCCCGTGAACGAACTTTCAGATTGGCCAGCCCCACCGCCTGCTGTGGCCAATGAAGCTCGTCCCGACCTTTCGCCACAACGTATCTACTTACCTGGCAACGAGTGCTTAGCCCAAGTGGTGTCCGGAACCATTCCAACTCCACCGACAACGACGCTGGTGAAACCTAAGAACCCGACTACGGTTCCTGTTGTGCCGAACAACACCGTTGTGGTGAGCATTGTGGAACCGCCAGCACTGCCTGTTGTGTCTACATCAAGCACGTCAACAACGACCACGACAACTATTCCGGGTGTTGTTACACCAAGCACAACGCCAAGCAAGCAGTACATCAAAGATCGTTATCCAGCTGGCCCTGTGAACACCGTGCCAATTGGCGCGTACTGGGTGTACAACTGCGAAAAGGGTTTGCCGCCTTCCGTTGTTACGAGCATCGCGGGTTAACGATGACTGTGTTGTCAGACCTTCTTGCAGTTCAGACAACAGACATCGCAATTTCACAAGCAAAACACCGCATCACGCATTTGCAGGAGACCATCGACCGCGAAGCGGCAAAGAAAGCGCTCGCCGAAATTGAAGCGCAAATTGCATCGTGTGATGCAGAGATTGTTGCCGCAAACTCGGAAATCACGAAAGTTGATCGCTTGTCGCATGAGCATGACGACAAATTGGTCAAACTCAACAAGCAGTTGAAGACTGTTATTGCGCCACGCGAGGCCGAGGCACTGCAACACGAAATTGCCACGGTTACGACCGAGAGAAGTGCTCTTGATGATCGCGAACTTGAGCTCATGGGTGTTGTTGAGGAAAACGAAAACAAGAAAAATAAATTGGTTCCGGTGCAGACGAGTGCAAAAAGCACGTTGGCTGCCGCAACCATGGCGCTGAGTTCGGCAAAGCAAAAGATTGATGCAGAGATTGCAGCGCTCACCGAGCAACGCAGCGCACAGTCTCTTGTTGTACCTACTTCCCTGATGTCAACCTATGAAGCAAAGCGGAAGCATCGTCCAGATGGGGCAGTGTGCCGCCTAACTGGACCAACATGTGGATCATGCCATCTTGATATCTCTCAGGGTGAAATCAACTCGATGCGCGCAATGTCCGAATCTGAATTGCCTGAATGCCCGCACTGCGGCAGTTTTATCGTATTTTAGGTAGTCATGTTCTTTTGGTTTATCGGCACTTCCATTGCAACCATTTGGTTTGTGTTCCACGATAAAAAATTTGCGTACCGCTTAGTTGTTGCAGGTGCTCTTGCTCCAGATGTCATCGAAGTGTTTCTTGGCCACGCAGGGCCTCTCCACAGTGTGGTCACCATGGTCGCCATCATGGCTGCGGTCATGTTGATTACATACGGACGCAAGAAGTCACGCAGCAAAATGCTGGCTGTCGTTATTGGCATGTTTTTGCACCTGGTGTTCGATGGCGCGTTTACGAACACCAAGATGTTCTGGTGGCCAATATCGGGGTTGCAATTTGGCGACTACGCATTGCCTGTGTTTGACCGCGGCCTCATCAACATCCCACTTGAAATAATCGGAGTGTTACTCATCTTGTGGACTCGTAAGCAATTAATCAATGATCAGGTTTCGCAGCCCTAATTGAGATAGTCGTTCTCGTTCCCGTAGTACTTGATTTCAATGATGTTGCCACTCGGGTCCGCAAGCTTTCCGCCGAGCTTTCCGCTCAACTCTGCATCAGTATGATTTTCTGGTTTTGAAATCCATTGGTACCCAGATGCATGTATTCGCTTTACCAAATCATTGAACTCTGACAGTGTGGGGAGAACGACTCCAAAATGTCGGACGCCTTGTCGACTTGTATCCATGACTTCAAGAGGCCGCAATTGGAGAGTGAGCTGAAGTCCGAAAAACCACACGTCGAACCAGTCTTCTCGTGTGCGACCAATTCGACACCCGAGTGTGGTCTCGTAGAAATCTCGTGCAGCGTCCAGATCGTTCACTGGTAGCGACAGGTGAAGTACGGGTTGATCAGCCATTTATTGAGACTAACTTTTTGCACAACGCTTGAAAGTGACGGTGAGTTGGTCTGTAAGCGGGGTTCTGTAATCGATGATCATCCCTCTATGCAACCTACCCGTGGGTTGTTTGTTGCGAACAACAAACGAACGGACAGCTCATGCCCACTGCATGGTCTTGCTTCGAATGGTGGCCCCAAGCCACGCAAGTTGCCTCACGTGCTGGTGCGCTCTTACCGCACCGTTTCACCCTTACCTGTTTCGCAATCTTGCGACTGCGCTCATCGGCGGTTTGTTCTCTGTTGAACCTTGCGTCAAGTTGCCCCGACCCGACTCTCGCCGGCACTCTGTCCTGTGAAGCCCCGACTTTCCTCAGATAGTGGTGCAAGCACCATTACCCGCGATCATCCGACCTACTCACCGTCGAGGTAAGTGTACGGGCGAGTTATTGGCAGTCGATGAAGTCGTAGATCAAGCCATTAAGGCTTGGTGTTTCAAGAGTCAGCGTCGGCTTCAGATTGTCGGCATTTGGCGTTCCAACTGACAGCAACACGCTCGAGAGTGAACCGAATGCAGCAGGTACCGAAGCGATGTTTGGCTTGCCAGTGGTCTCATTGTTGGTTGGTCCAACCGATGCATAACCACCGTTCAACACCTGTGCGAAGACAACTGAATGACGAGCCTCATCGGTTGCAATGCGCATTACCTCGGCACGTAACGATGGTGCAGTAAGTGTTGCTACAAAACCTTGGTAGGTCTGAACGCCGATGTTCTCCATTGCATGGACAAGCGCAATGATGTCGCGGCTGGTGTCAGGGTTGCCCTTTTCAGTTACCAACTTCAATGCTGGCTGAATGTACAACCTGTTCATGCGGTCATTTGCGCACGTGTGGGCTTTGCCTCCAAGTGAAACTGCAAGCGCATTGACAGTGTTTGCATGCGCCTGGTGATCATCACGGAAACGCTTTACGGCGTCTGTCAACTTCGCATAATCGCCTGTCAACATGCCGTCATTCAAAATGAGGTCGTAGAGCTCGATTGCGTTGTATTCAAGTGAAGCAGCAGTGCGAAGAAGGACGGTGTCAGTGACAACGCCTTCTGGAAGTGCCGTGGTTGGTGTTACTGCACCTTCACTCAAAATGTTTGCACTTGGCACTACACCAGATTGTTTGCCACAGGCAGCGAGGAACGCTGCACCAAATACTGAAAGTCCGCCTACGCGGAGTGCATCACGACGTGAAATGTTGTTCATGGTGCCACCGTCGTTTCGGTTGTAGCCATTTTGACTTGTGCGATTTTTGGTGCAAGCGAGTTTGCGCTTGCATTCATGGCTGAAGTGATGCTGAGAGATGGAAGTGTTCCGAACACTGCTGCCATGCGAGCTTCAATGGTGATGATTGAAGCCAGAATTCTTGCTGCGTCTAATCCTGCCAACTGTCCAAGAATGTCGGTGTTGGTGGCAGCAAGTGTGTTCTCAAGTGATTGCAA
>CAITUB010000234.1 GCA_903895515.1 uncultured Acidimicrobium sp.
CGCATCACCGTATTTCCGCATTTTCAATCCAAACTCGCAAGGCGCAAAGTTTGATCCCCACGTCACGTATGTACGCACGTGGATACCCGAGCTTGCAGACACCCCAAATCATGTGGTGCATGCCCCATGGCTTGCGGGTCTGTTGAACCCGTATCTCGAGCCAATCGTGGACCACGCTGCCGAGCGACAGGAATCGCTCATTCGCTATAAGCAGTTATCGGTATCCTGAGAGGGATCCCCACATGCTTGACGACCGCAAAACAGCCATTCTCCGCGCAGTAGTCGAGGAGTACATCGCCACGGCACAGCCCGTTGGTTCGTCGCATATTGCCGCCTCGCATGGGGTGCAGGTTTCATCGGCGACAGTTCGTAACGACATGGCGTTCCTCGAACAAGAGGGTTACCTTGCTCAGCCGCACACGTCTGCAGGACGTATTCCTACAGATAAGGGATACAGATTTTTTGTCGATCATCTCACTCCTAATGGAAAGCTTGGTGCCGCAGACCAAATGAAAGTCGGCGAATTCTTCGATACGGCAACAGGCCGACTTGAAGAAACGTTGCAGCGAACCAGCACCTTGCTTGCTCAAATGACCAATTATGCAGCGGTAGTGCTTGGTCCTAAGAAAGAAGTTGCCGTTGTTCGCTCCGTGCAACTTGTTGGTTTGTCCGCACACTTGGCTACTGCAGTGGTGGTGTTGTCTAACGGTGCAGTTGAAAGCGAACCAATCGAGCTTGCATCAACCATTTCAGAAGATGAAATGAATCGCACCACGGCGCATCTATCTCGGCTGATGGTTGGCAAAGCACTTGGCGACATGGTGATTACTGCAACAACTGGTGAGGTGGTTATCGATACGTTGGTGCGACAAGTGCTCGCTGCAATGAGCGGCCGCCGAACCGATGAGTCGGTTTTCGTCGGTGGAGCCTCTGCGATGGCCGAAGCATTCGACGCTGTAGAAATTGTTCGATCGGTGCTGCACACTCTCGAGCAACAATTCGTCATGGTGTCACTCGTGCGCGACATGTTGAACCGCGGTTTGTCAGTGGCAATTGGGGCAGAACATGGTGTTGAACCACTCGCTGCATGTTCGGTGGTACTTGCTCCGGTAATTGCCGATGGAACCACGCTTGGAACCGTCGGCATTCTTGGGCCAACTCGCATGAACTACCCGCAAGCGTTAGCAACAGTCGAAGTAGTAAGCGATCGACTCGGTCGCAGACTTGCGGATAGCTGAGGCGAGCAATGGCTGAAGACTTTTATTCATTGCTTGGCGTGTCGCGTGGAGCAAGCGCTGACGAATTGAAGAAGGCGTACCGCAAGCGCGCTCGCGAACTGCACCCCGATGCAAACCCGGATAATGCGGAAGCAGAAGCAAAATTCAAAGAAGTGTCGCGCGCGTATGAAGTTCTTTCCGACCCTGAAAAGAAAGCTCGCTACGACCAATTCGGCGAAGCAGGCGTTGGTGGCTCTGGTGGGGGCGGAGATCCATTCGGTGGGTCAGGCGGCTTTGGCGACATATTTGAAGCATTCTTTGGCGGAGCATCACCATTTGGTGGCGGTCAACGCGGACCTAGTGGACCACCACGTGGTCAAGACATCGAAACAGTTGCAGACATTGCATTTGAAGAAGCGGTGTTTGGGTGTCAGACAACAGTGAAAGCACGCACTGCGGTTCGCTGCGATGACTGCGAGGGTTCAGGCGCAAAAGCTGGAACATCGCCAACAACGTGTAGTGAATGTAATGGTGCGGGCCAAGTGCGACGTGTTCGTCAAAGCATGCTCGGCCAAATGGTCACAGCGCAGGCTTGTCATCGATGCAGTGGAACGGGTCAAAGCGTTGCATCGCCATGTGCTCCATGCAAGGGCGAAGGTCGCATCATCAAAGAAGTTTCCTACCCAATTGAAGTTCCTGCCGGTATCGACACTGGTCAAACACTTCGATTGACGGGCAAAGGGGCAGTGGGTCAGCGTGGCGGAAGTGCAGGCGACCTGTTTGTGCACATGCGCGTTGCCGACCACGACATGTATCAACGCGAAGACGACGACTTGGTAACCGACATTGAAGTGTCTATTGCACAAGCTGCGCTCGGATCCACAATTCAATTGCCAACACTTGACGGCGATGAAGTGTTGGATGTTCCATCGGGAACACAGCACGGTCGCGAGTTCGTGTTGAAAGGACGTGGCGTGCCTCGACTGTCGCAGGGCGGACGCTCGCGAGGTCGTGGCGATTTGCGTGCCCGAATTGTTGTATCCGTTCCTACAAAGCTCAGCGATTCCGAACGTGAATTGTTGCGTAAATATGCCGAGAGTCGTGGTGAACAGGTTGCCAATCACGAAGGCGGAATTAAGTCGAAAATAAAGTCAGCATTTTCATGATCGACATGTTGCGCAAATCTTCCGCGCATGTGTTCATTAGCTCATTGGCATCCCCCGAACTCGAAAAAGAAGATGCGCACCATTTGTTGAAAGTTCTGCGCATCACCGAGAACGACATCGTGACTGTCAGCGACGGTCGAGGTAGTTGGATTACCGCCAAACTGGATAAACATGGAGAACTTCACCCACTGAGTGAAATATTCACAACGGAACCTCGCAAGAACATGTTGTCGGTTGCTTTTGCACCTGTGAAGGGTGAAAAGCCCGAGGTGATTGTGCAAAAGCTGACCGAGCTAGGAATCGACGAAATTATTCCACTCGCACCAACGCGCCGTTCAGTAGTGAAGTGGGACGACGCGCGAGCAGCAAAGAACGAAGAGCGTCTGCGCAAAATTGCCCGTGAGGCAGCCATGCAAAGTCGTAGAACTTGGCTTCCATCGATTCGTTCGATTACTGCATTGGCAGATGTTTTGGCCATGCCTGGTTGCGCAATTGCCGAGCCTGGTGGATGTGAAATCACACGCGATCACCACATCGTGGTCATTGGTCCAGAGGGTGGATTCGCTCCTGAAGAACTCACCACTCATGTGCCAACTGTTTCGTTGGGGGAATCCATCTTGCGAGCAGAAACTGCTGCAATAGTTGCTGGTGCGCTCATGGTGAGGGCTGGCAGGGAGGCGCAGTGAGTACATC
>CAITUB010000235.1 GCA_903895515.1 uncultured Acidimicrobium sp.
GTCGTCGCTTCTTCCATTTATTAAGAGTTCTGTGGATGTTCCAGCTGGAATGGAGGCCGTCCTTGAGCAAGCAATGTTCAACGCCGGAATTCAATCTGTTGGTTTATGGGCTCAGGTGCCTCACTATGTGGCGTCTATGAGTTACCCCGCGGCAGCCGCAGCACTCATTGCTGCAGTATGCGACACCGGCGGTATTTCTGTTGATGGCGACAGCCTCCGCGAGCAGGCAGGCGCGCAACGCGAACGCCTAGACGACTTGGTTCGTGGCAACAGCGAGCACCTAGCCATGCTCGCCCAATTAGAAACCGCCTTCGACAACATGCACAGTGACAATGGAATTCCCATGTCTGGGTTCGGTGGCGGACCATTGCCAAGCGGCGACGAACTGGCTGCCGAATTGGAACAGTTTTTAAGAGATAACCAAGCGGACTAGCCCCCCCCTATTTCCAGTACTACGGTTAGGGTCGCGGAACAACTTCGGGGGATTTGCATGGCGGATAGTTCTAAGAAAGATTTCGTAGAAGCACTAGCTCGGGGACTTGAAGTGATTCGATCTTTCGATCGCATCCACGTAAAGCAAACCATTTCTCAAATTTCTGAGCGCACACTTCTTGCCCGGCCAACGGTGCTTCGACTTCTGCTCACTTTGGAAGATCTTGGGTATGTGCGCAGCCAGGACAATTTCTATTCACTCACCCCAAAAGTGGTGGACCTGGGCATGGCTTACGTTTCTTCCCTTGGCCTGTATGGGGCAGCAAAGCCTCACATGGAAAACCTTTCCAAAGAAGTTGACCAATCCGTTTCATTGGCAGAACTTGACGGGAGCGACATTGTGTACACCGGTCGCGTTGAGGTGCCAAAAATTATTAGCGTTGGTGTCACGGTTGGAGCGCGATTGCCATCCGCGAGCACAGCATTGGGTCGTGTGCTTCTCGCAGCAGTTCCTGACTCAGAACTACACGACGTTCTCAGCACACCATCACTGTCGATGTACATTCCTCGCACTCGTTTCACTGCTGAACAAATTCGCCCAAGATTAGAACTTGTGCGCGACCAAGGCTGGGCCGAAAGCGACGAGGATTTGCAATATGGCGTGCAAGCAATTGCAACTCCAATTCGCGGAGAAGATGGCCGAGTCGTTGCAGCTATTGGACTAGGAACCCATACATCCGAAATTGGCAAAGAGATCGTGCGCGAACGATATTTGCCACTACTCCTTGAAACAGCGCAACTAGTTGAGAAAGATTGGGAACACTGCAGGAAGCTGCCAACGTCGGAATTCGCGCTCGCTCTAGATGGGCTGCAACTTCTCCATTTACGTCGCACTAACGCATGAAACTCGACGGCGGTATCTCGAGCAATCTGACGGCTGCAGCAGCTTCTGCACAAGCACTTGAGACCGCTGGGTATTCAGGTGGATGGACGGCTGAAACTGCGCACGATCCGTTCTTCCCATTGCTTCTGGCAGCAGAACATACGTCGCAACTAGAAATTGGCACGTCCATCGCAGTTGCATTCGCCCGCAACCCAATGACATTGGCAAATATTGGTTGGGACTTGCAGACGTTTTCCAAAGGCCGATTCATCTTGGGTCTCGGCAGCCAAATTAAGCCACACATCACCAAACGGTTCAGCATGGAGTGGAGCCACCCCGCCCCACGCATGCGCGAAATGATTCAAGCAATACGGGCCATTTGGGGAACTTGGTTGACTGGCGAACCCCTGCAATTTCGCGGAGAGTTTTATACCCACACGTTGATGACACCATTCTTTACGCCTGACAAGCGCGACTTAGGAACCTTTGGCGTTCCGAAAATTTTCCTTGCTGGTGTTGGCGAATTGATGACCGAAGTTGCAGGCGAAGTATGCGACGGTTTCATTTGTCACGGCTTTACAACAGAGCGCTATTTACGCGAAGTAACACTTCCCGCGCTCGCGCGAGGTCGTGCAAAAGCAGGCAAAACCATGGATGGGTTCGAAATTGTTGGGCCAAGCTTTGTCGTGACCGGATCTAACAACGACGAGATGAACACCGCAGCGTCTGGCACTCGCCAACAAATTGCCTTCTACGGAAGCACACCCGCTTACAGCGGAGTTCTTGAGCTGCACGGATGGGGAGAACTGCAAGGTCAATTGAATTCGCTATCCAAAGTTGGCAAGTGGGAAGAAATGGGAAACCTCATTACCGACGAGATCCTGAACACGTTCGCAGTTGTCGGATCTCCTGAACAGATCGCTCCAGAGCTAAACAAACGTTATGGCGATGTGATTGATCGGTTGAGTTTCTATGCGCCGTATTCGAGTGATCCTGCTCGCTGGACACAAGTCATCAATGACATCAAAATGATCTAACCCTGTTACGGTCTTTCTTCTACGGAAAGAAGACCACATGTTTGATAGCCCAATCCGCGACTTCTGCTTATCCAAAGAAGTTGATCAGAAAGCGGCATCAGAACGGCTTGCTCGATTGCGAACCGTACTTGCAGCAAACAAAATTGGTGCTTCTATATATTTTGACGCGGTCAATATTCGCTACGCATGCGGCGTGCGCAATATGCAAATCAATACAACTAGGAACCCCGGTCGGTATGTATTCGTCCCCGTTCAAGGCCCAGTCGTGCTATTTGAATACACGAATTGTGAACATCTTGCAGAGGGGTACGACACAGTTGACGAAATTCGAAGCGCACAATCACTGCACCCGTTTTACGGTGGTGATCACTACAAAATGTTTCTTGAAATGTTCGTAAATGACACGAAGGAACTCATGAAACGCTGCGGGCTACAGGGTGAACGATTGGGGATTGAACGCTCTCCCGTTGAAGCAGTTCCAGCCCTGATGGCATCTGGTTTTGACATCGTGGATGCATCAATCAGCATTGAGCTTTCGAAGTCCATTAAAACTCCAACCGA
>CAITUB010000236.1 GCA_903895515.1 uncultured Acidimicrobium sp.
AGGCGATGGAGTTGCGGGGCAAACTTCCAAATTGCTGCGGCAGCAAGGAACAAAACGACTAATCCGCCCACCCAGAGACTGCTTGCAAAAAGGTTGTCTGCAAGAACAAAGAGTGCGGAAAGCACAACCCAAGTGATGAGGCTAGGGAGTACCAAACTGACAGGAATTCGAAGAAGAAATCGGCGTTCATTTCCATAGGCCCCGGCCTGTACTTGGAGCATCCCGAAATCAGACGTATATATCAGGAGTAAAGCCACGAGAGCTGCGGTTGCGATCGCAACTGGAAGGACCCCGAATTCCTCATTTGGCAGTTGGGTAATGAGGGCGATGAATACCACAGGGCTGCTCATTCGAATTGCGGTGAGGGAGATTGGGTGAAGAATCCAGGTGGCGATTGCCACCACTGTCCACAAAATCCATATTCCAACCGAAAAACTTTGTTGGAACAGTGCAACAAAGATCCACAGCACCCGAACAGGCCAAGCAATGTGCGTAAGGAGGCGCTGAATCACGCCACGAGCCTAGAGCCGTAGTGCAGCCCGCAAGTAATGTTGCACCTATGGCTGGCGGCGCAAAAGCAACAAAGAAAGACCGCGTCCGCGCTGGTTTTTTGCGCGAAGCCATCAACCTGCATAACGAACGCTATTTCGCTCATGATGCACCTCAAATTAGTGATGCAGAATACGACGAACTGAAGCGTGAGCTTCAGGCGCTTGAAGCAAAATTCCCCGAACTTGTCACACTCGATTCGCCAACACTGCAAGTTGGCGCGCCGGCAATCACCACGTTTGCGCCGGTTACACACCGCGCGCCAATGACCAGCCTCGACAATGCCATGGGGCCAGACGAATTGCAGGCGTGGGGCGAGCGCATGGTGAAGGGTCTCGACAATGCAGACATGCAGTTCATTTGCGAATTGAAGATCGATGGCCTTGCAATCAGCATTCGTTATGAGAGCGGCGTGTTAGTGCAAGCGGCAACACGTGGTGATGGAAAAATTGGTGAAGATGTCACCGAGAACATCAAGACCATCAAAGTCATTCCACACAACTTGGCTGCGCCTAAAGATGGAGTGATTCCTGAAGTGTTGGAAGTACGTGGCGAGGTGTACATGCCAATTGCCGCCTTCGAACAATTCAAAGCCGACAAAGAACGCGACAACGAACAACGCGTGAAGCTGGGGAAGAAACCAGAGTCTGTTCCTGCAAACCCACGTAACGCAGGTGCGGGAAGTTTGCGTCAGAAAGACCCCGCAATAACTCGCACACGAAACTTGGCTTTTTGGGCGTATCAACTTGGAGAAACGCAGGGCGTTCCCGAATTAACCAGCCATCACGAAACGTTGAATTATTTGCAGCAACTTGGCTTGCCAACCAACCCAGAACGCAAGTTAGTGAACAGCATGAGTGAGGTGAAGTCATTCTGCGATCACTGGGAAGCGCATCGTCACGACTTGGACTATGAAATTGACGGAGCCGTAGTCAAGCTCGACAGCCTTGCGCAGCGTGAACAACTTGGGTTTACTTCGCGCGCACCGCGTTGGGCTATTGCCTACAAGTTTGCGCCAGAAGAGCGCAACACCATTTTGAATGACATTCAGGTATCGGTTGGCAGAACGGGTCGAGTTACTCCGTTTGCTGTACTGCAACCAGTAGTTGTTGCTGGCTCAACAGTGGGTATGGCCACCTTGCATAATCGCGAACAAGTTGCGCTGAAAGATGTGCGTCCTGGTGACACCGTGGTGGTGCGTAAAGCGGGCGATGTCATTCCTGAAGTAGTTGGGCCAGTGCTGGAAAAGCGCCCGAAGAATTCGAAGCCGTGGATGTTTCCCGAAACGTGCCCGTGCGATGTGAAGTCCACGTTGGTGCAAATTGAAGGCGAGTCCGACACGCGTTGTGTCGAACCCTCGTGTCCGTTCCAACGCGATCAGCGCATTATTTACTTCGCATCGCGCGGAGGAATGGATATTGAAGGTTTGGGCGAAAAAACGGTGTTTGCTCTTTCCGACCTTGAATTAGTAAGCGATGTTGGCGACTTGTATTCGTTGAACCAAGAGCAACTGTTGCAAATTGAAGGCTTCGGCGAATTGAGTGCCACCAATTTGTTGGCGGGCATCAACAAGTCGAAGTCAAAACCACTTCCAAAACTGTTGACGGCTTTGGGTATTAAGCATTTGGGGCCAGCCGCATCGGAGTCGCTTGCAAAAACATTCGGTTCGCTTGATCGAATAATGGAAGCAACCGAAGAAGAACTCAGCAACATTGACGGCGTTGGTGGAGTAATTGCGCAATCAATTGCTAACTGGTTTAAGCAAAAGCCGAACAAAGTGATTGTTGAAAAGCTGCGCAAGGGTGGCGTGGAGTTTGGCAACGTGGTTACCAGCGACTTGGAACAGAATCTGGTTGGCAAAGCAATCGTGGTAACGGGAAGCGTGGAAGGGTTTACGCGCGATGAAGCAGAAGCAGCCATTAAAGACCGCGGTGGAAAGTCTCCTGGTTCGGTAAGCGCAAAAACCTATTGCGTAGTGGTGGGCGAAGACCCAGGCGCTTCAAAAGTTACAAAGGCAACCGAGTTGGGTATTCCCATGATTGA
>CAITUB010000237.1 GCA_903895515.1 uncultured Acidimicrobium sp.
GTGGAACAAGAATTGCTCCGTGGATGGCCACGTTGTAATTGAAATACACGGGGTTGTACATACTTCCCAATTTTGATTCGCGCATTCCCGTATGTCGGTTGTAAAAGTAGAAAATCCCTGGCGGTGTTATTGCCTCACCGCAAATTCCTTCTTTGATTTGCTGTGCGGTGTTGTTTCCATCCTGGCCTGGGTCAATAGTTACTTCCTCACACCATTTTTCATTTGAGCCAGAAGAGATATGCGTAATTAATTGCGGTTCGCCTGCTTTAAACACCACCAGCACTTGCTCGGGTAGGTAAATCTCCACATGGCTTGGTGAATCGGCCTGTCGACGAGGAGCCACTGGGGCCGCAGTCTCCATAATTGCCCACGTTGATGGAGTCACTTCGTCGGTCGCGCGCTCACGCGGCGTTTGCATAATCAGTTTCTGAAATGCCCACACCGCCTGCACGGTGTTTTGGCCATACACGCCGTCTTGCGGGCCCGGATCAAAATGCATCGCAGATAGGCGTTGCTGCAAGCGCAATACGTCGTCACCCTTCATGCCTGGCTTAATAGTGCGCGTAAGCGGAACAGTGACAACAGGAACCGTTGATTGCTCAATTGTGGAATCAGAACTTCCCGATGCCCCATTGCTGTTTCTGTCATTAGCAAACATGCCAACGGCCACCACGGTGATCAATACTGCAAATGCGGCGAGTGCTGGCCTCCAGCGCTCGTATGCGCTGTGTGCAGGATGAATATCGTCACCTACGAAGTCTTCGTCATATTCGAAGTCTTGGTCGTAAAAGTTATCGGAGTCGTCGCTCATGACTTTTTCGGTGAGAGTGCATTGAGTTTTGCGCGCAAGGACCACGCTTCTTTCAAAATTTTCACGATGACCGATGGTGAACTCAGCGTTGAGACACCACGTGTGCGCGGGAAATAGTCAACACCAAACTGCACCACACTCATTCCCAACTTGCGCGCACTGACCATCAGTTCGGCATCGATAAATGAACCTTCGCTCGTGAGCTCAATAGTGTTCAGAACATTTCTGCGAACCAATTTGAATGCGAAGTTCACATCGCGGAATCGACAACCGAACAACGCTCGGACCAAGAGGTTGTAGAGGAACGAATACACCACGCGCACGAAGCCTTCGTCTGTGCGATCAAACCGATAGGCGGCAACGATGTCAGCTTCGTATTGATGCATGAGTCGTAACGCTTTATGCACTTCGCGGAAATCAAACGGCAAATCGGCGTCTGTGTACAACACGACATCGCCCGTTGCGGCAGCAAAACCAGACTTGATCGATCCACCAAGTTTGCGATTTACAGGATGATGCACCACTTTGATCCGTGAATTTGCAGCGGCAGCGGCATCGGCCAATTGCGGCGTTGCATCGGTTGATGCATCGTTCACGATGATCATCTCGTAGTCCTGCACTGTGCCTTCGGCAATCAATTCATCACCAAGTTCAATCGCAGCGTTCAGCGCACGCTGAAGATATTCCTCTTCGTTCCACATGGGGAAAAACACCGAAAAACGAGTGAAAGATGGTCGGGACATGCGCCATCAGGCTAACTGGAGTGGTTTGGGTTGTACTGTTCAGGATGTGAAGTCCCCCTGGAAGCTCGTTGGTGTTACATCGTGGTTGCTTGTAACCGCCGCCCTTACGTGCGCTGCAATCGCTAGTAGGTCGGTTGGAAAATCCACCTGGTGGCTTGGTCCAGAATCGAACCCGACGTTTGCCCTCCTGTGGGCACTGCCATTTTTGATGCCGGTTGTCAGCATCGTTGCCATCCTTCGACTACCGCGCATTGCTGGATACGTCGGAATTGGATGCTCACTTGTGCTTGCTGGTGTTGCAATTGGTGATATCGCAGGCTCGCCTGGAATCGCAATCATTGAAGGAATAACCGCAGTGTCGGCACTGTTCATCGCAATAGCGACACTTGCAGGACGTGAACGCAACTAAAGCGGTCGCCTTCAGCACGCCAAATTCAGTACCGTGTTTACATGCCTGATTCAAGCGCTGCTGCTTCTAACGCCAAAGTTTTATCGTCATTGCCAATTGGCGAGCGCGTAGGCATTGCGTTCTCTGGAGGTCTTGACACATCTGCAGCCGTTGCGTGGATGCGCGAAAAGGGTGCGCTTCCCTATGCATACACCGCAAACCTTGGTCAACCAGACGAACCCGACTTAGACGGAGTTCCTGTTCGCGCCAAACAGTACGGAGCCGAAGGCGCCAAACTTGTTGACTGTCGAACCGAGTTGGTACATGAGGGCCTCGTCGCTTTGCAATGCGGTGCTTTTCATATCACCACTGCTGGCAAAACGTATTTCAACACCACTCCACTTGGACGCGCCGTAACAGGAACCATGCTGGTGCGTGCCATGAAAGAAGATGGCGTTGACATTTGGGGCGACGGCAGCACATACAAGGGCAATGACATCGAGCGCTTCTACCGCTACGGGCTGCTTGCTAATCCAAAACTTCGTATTTATAAGCCATGGCTGGATGCCGACTTTGTTCGCGAAATGGGTGGACGTGCAGAAATGAGCGCATTCCTCACTGCGCGGAAACTTCCATACCGTGACTCTGCCGAGAAGGCGTACTCAACGGATGCCAACATTTGGGGAGCAACACACGAAGCAAAGCAACTTGAAGAGTTGAACACCAGCATGCACATCGTGAAACCAATTATGGGTGTTGCTCATTACGACCCTTCGGTGTCCATTGCAACCGAAGATGTTGTTGTGTCGTTTAAAGAAGGATGGCCGGTTGCGCTGAACGGCAAATCGTTTGCTTCGCAAACCGAATTGGTGAACGAAGCAAATGCCATTGGCGGTCGACACGGACTTGGCATGAGCGACCAAATTGAAAACCGCATCATCGAAGCAAAGAGCCGTGGAATTTATGAGTCGCCAGGACTCGCTCTCTTCCACATTGCGTACGAGCGTTTGCTCACAGCAATTCACAACGAAAACACGCTCGAGAATTATCGCCAAATGGGCCGCAGGCTTGGCCGCTTGTTGTACGAAGGCCGTTGGTTCGACCCGCAGTCGCTCATGCTTCGCGAGCCACTCATGCGCTGGGTTGGTTCACTCGTTACCGGTGACGTCACTATTCAGCTTCGTCGCGGTGATGACTACAGCATTTTGAACACCACTGGCCCACACCTGACATATGCCCCAGAACGTCTGAGCATGGAACGCGTGGAAGACGCTGCATTCGGCCCACTTGACCGCATTGGTCAGCTCACCATGCGCAACTTAGACATTCAAGACACACGCGCAAAGATTGATGAATACCGCAGTGCAGGCACGTTAGGCGCTGGCGGATTACTCGAACTTGAATAGTTGGCGTTAGCCGTTAACGAGTTCGCGCACAATTGCAGCAACGAGCGCAGCACGCTCACCCATTTTTGACACCTTGATGTATTCGGTGTCTGCATGCGCGCCACCGCCACAGGCTCCAAGGCCATCGAGTGTTGGAACGCCAATTGCGGCGGTGAAGTTTCCGTCTGACCCGCCACCAACAGCAATGCCCTGCAAATCGTGAATGCCCACTTCAGGTGCAACACGCTTTGCAATTTCGTACAGAGCTGTTGCTGCAGACTCGTGCATCGGCGGACGATTGATTGATCCGCTCACCTTCAACGTCGCGCCAGTAACCGTTGGCTTGAGCGCCGCGAATGCTTGTTCAACGCGCTGCTTTTCCGCAGGAAGATTGATGCGTGTGTCAACCGTGATTTGCGCATTTGCAGGCACCACGTTTTCAGTTGTTCCAGCAGTTGCAACTGTTGGTGTCACCGTCGTTCCAACTTCTGGTTTTGCAATTGCAGCAATGGCCTGCACCTGCGCTGCAAGCTCCATGAGCGCATTGATTCCTTTTTCTGGCTCCAATCCAGCGTGGCTCGCGCGACCAACGATGTCGACGGTGAATGTGCCCACGCCTTTGCGCGCGATCTTCAACGCATCGTCGTTTCCACTTGGCTCAAGGACCA
>CAITUB010000238.1 GCA_903895515.1 uncultured Acidimicrobium sp.
CAACTTCGTCGCGTGCTTGCCGAATGGGTTGCCGATATTCAAATTAGCGAACCCATTGTCATCATCCGTACACCACCGGGCTGTGCACATGTTGTTGCATCGGCGCTTGATCGTTCGCGCATTGAAGGACTAGCTGGCACTGTTGCCGGCGACGACACCATGTTCTGTGTAGCCAGTCAAAATTATGGCGCCAAGAAACTTGCAGCGCATCTTGGCAAGCTCGCAGGCTTGCAGAAAACGAAAGGTTCGAAATGACCGATAACAAATCACAGCCACTGTGGCACGGAAGGTTTAGCAGCGGTCCTGCAGAAGAGCTGTTGGCATTCACCGAAAGTTTGTCGTTCGATAAGCGGTTATGGAAAGACGACATCGCAGGTTCGATTGCGCACGTGAAAGGACTCGGTCATACAGGAATCTTGCCGCAATCTGAAGTTGCTCAAATTGAATCCGCTCTGCATCAGGTGGCAGCAGAATTTCTTGATGGCTCATTTCAATTCGTAGACGGCGAAGAAGACATCCACACATCCATCGAACGCCGTGTCACTCAAATCGCCGGTCCAGTTGGCGGCAAGGTGCACACTGGTCGAAGCCGTAACGATCAATGTGTTACTGCACTGCGCCTCTGGACCAAGCGCGAGCTTGCGGCCCTTGCAGAGCGTCTGATTGCTCTCTGTGAGGTGCTCACGCAACGTGCCGACCTGGCAGGGTGGGGAACAGACGGTGTGTATCTGCCTGGTTACACCCATGTACAACGTGCTCAGCCAGTGTTGCTTGCGCACCACCTCATGGCGCACGCTTGGGCCTTTACTCGCGACATCGATCGCCTGATTCACACCATCAAACGTGCAGATGTTTCACCACTTGGTGCTGGAGCTCTCGCGGGTTCGTCACTGCCTCTTGACCCAGACTTCACTGCACGTGAAATGGGTTTCGCAGATCGTTTTGCGAATTCGCTAGACGCAGTATCCGATCGCGACTTCGTTGCTGAAGCGCTGTTCGACCTCGCGCTTATTGGCACGCATCTCTCACGTATCGGTGAAGAGTGGGTGCTGTGGACATCTGAAGAGTTTGGGTTCGCCACACTCGATGATCGTTATGCAACAGGTTCTTCAATGCTTCCGCAAAAGAAGAACGCTGATATTGCCGAACTGGCACGCGGTAAGGCCGGACGCCTCATTGGCAACCTCACGGGTTTGCTCACCACGTTGAAAGGCTTGCCGCTTGCATATAACCGCGACTTGCAAGAAGACAAAGAACCATTATTCGACTCGTATGACCAAGTTTCATTGGCCGTTGGAGCACTCACCGGAATGATTCAAACGGCCACGTTTAATGCAGATCGCATGCGTGCAGCAGCCGATGTTCAGTCGTTATCTGCAACCGATTTGGCCGAGTATCTCGTGCGTAAGGGAACGCCGTTTCGTCAAGCGCACGCAATCGTTGGCGCACTTGTTCAAGAGGCGTTGTCGGGTTCGCATTCGTTGCAGCAACTTGTTGCTACTTCACCTGATTTCGATGCCGACGCACAAGCACTCATCGGCGCTGGGGTAGGAGTGCAACTTCGCTCGTCTCCTGGTGCTGCAGGACCACACGCAGCAGACGAGCAACGAGCTCGATTCACGTCTGTTATTGCGTCACTTCGCGCGGCGCTTGCGATCTAATATCTATCTATGGCTCAATTCGGCGACGTAGTTCAAGAGTTCGCCTCACGCGGACTCATTCACGACTCCACCGATCGGGCCGAACTCACAAAGCGCAGCACGTCGTCGCAGATGTCTGCGTACGTAGGTTTCGACCCAACGTCAGATTCGTTGCATGTTGGCAACTTGCTTGGCCAAATCAGTCTGCGTCGTTTCCAGATGCTCGGTCACAGGCCCGTGGTGCTTGCTGGCGGAGCTACCGGAATGGTGGGCGACCCGTCTGGTCGTAGCGAAGAGCGCAATTTGCTCGACTCCGACACGCTTGCGCACAACGTGTCATGCATCAAGGGTCAGCTCGAACGCATTCTTGATTTCGATTCTGGTGCCAACAAAGCAGTATTGGTTGACAACGCAACGTGGACAAAAGATGTCCCCGTGCTCGATTTCTTGCGCGATGTTGGTAAGTACATCACCGTCAATCAAATGATGGCGAAAGACTCAGTGAAGTCGCGCATCAGCGATGGCAATGGTTTGTCATTTACTGAATTCAGTTACATGTTGTTGCAAGCAAACGATTTCCGTCACTTGTGCGAACACCTCGATTGTGAAATGCAAATGGGTGGTTCAGACCAGTGGGGCAATATCACCGCAGGTATTGATCTGATTCGTAAGCGTTTAGGGCGTGAATCGTTCGGTCTTACGTGGCCGTTGGTAACGAAATCAGATGGCACCAAGTTTGGAAAAACAGCAGATGGCGCAGTGTGGCTTGATGCCAAGCGCACTTCGCCATATCAGTTCCGTCAATTCTGGATGCAAGTTTCAGACATCGACATCGAACGCATGTTGCCGCAATTTTCGTTGCGACCGATGGAAGAAGTTGCTGCAATTCTTACTGAGCAAAGACTCAGTCCAGAAAAACGTGTTGCGCAACGAACTTTGGCCAATGAAATCACATCGATGTTGCATGGAGAAGAATCAGCAAATGCCGCAGAGCAAGCAGCAGATGTGTTGTTCGGTGCGAACCCGGTGTTCGCAAGTGAAGCAACGTTGAATTTGATTGCACAAGAAGTTGCTGTGACACAAATGGGTACAGCGGTGCTACACGATGCAGTTGGCGTATTGGTGACTACAGGTTTGGCAACGTCGAACTCTGAAGCACGCCGGTTATTGCAGCAGAGAAGCGTGCGGGCCAATGGGGAACAGCTGGACGAACACGCCAAACTCGACAAGGTGGCTTTGCTCCACGGACGCTGGATGCTCTTGCGCAAGGGCAAAATTGCCTACCATTTGCTCGATTTTGCCGGCTAAAACCCATACACCGTAAGGCTTTGGTGGTTATTCGCCAGCAAACCCATGCAGGCTATGAGGCGCGCCTAACGGCGTGCCCGAGGTCTCCGCAAAGCCAAAAGAAATAAGGGTTTTTCTTTGGAGGGAGGTTGACGCTGGCCATTTCCCCCCGCTAGATTTGCACTCCGCCTCATGGGCAGGTTTGTTGCTCTGCAACGAATCGGTTCGTGTGCGGCAACCGAATGTTATTACCGGGTGATGAAGTAATTCATTAGCTCGAGTAACACAAGGTGATTGCTCCTTGAAAACGAAAGAGAAGACTGAACGCCAGTGCGGGCAGTAGGACACGATCCGCAAGGATCGCGATTTTACTGTTCGTCAATTCCGGTCGGATGAAAATCCGGCCAAACAAAACATCGTTGAGAAATCAACAAAATCAATTATCAATCAGTAGAGCTACTGATTGGTCAGGAAACGTTGGTGCGGATAAGCCGAAAGGCTGACAATACCAACGCGGACTTTCCAGAATTCAACCTGCTCAGTTGCGATACGCAAGTATTTGACTGAAACAGGAAGTTCTTGACGGAGAGTTTGATCCTGGCTCAGGACGAACGCTGGCGGCGTGCTTAACACATGCAAGTCGAACGGAATCCATGGTGTAGCAATACACCGGAAGATTTAGTGGCGAACGGGTGAGGATCACGTGAGAAACGTGCCCCAGACTCTGGGATAACAATTGGAAACGATTGCTAATACCGGATGACGTCGGAGAATCGCATGATTCACTGACGAAAGATATTTCGGTTTGGGAGCGTCTCGCGGCCTATCAGCTTGTTGGTGGGGTAATGGCCTACCAAGGCAACGACGGGTAGCTGGTCTGAGAGGATGATCAGCCACACTGGGACTGAGACACGGCCCAGACTCCTACGGGAGGCAGCAGTGGGGAATCTTGCGCAATGGGCGAAAGCCTGACGCAGCAACGCCGCGTGCGGGAAGAAGGCCTTCGGGTTGTAAACCGCTTTCAGCAGGAACGAAAATGACGGTACTTGCAGAAGAAGGTGCGGCCAACTACGTGCCAGCAGCCGCGGTGACACGTAGGCACCAAGCGTTGTCCGGATTTATTGGGCGTAAAGAGCTCGTAGGCGGTTTAGTAAGTCGGGTGTGAAAACTTTGGGCTTAACCCAAAGCCTGCATTCGATACTGCTATGACTTGAGTTCGGTAGGGGAGCGGGGAATTCCTAGTGTAGCGGTGAAATGCGCAGATATTAGGAGGAACACCGGTGGCGAAGGCGCCGCTCTGGGCCGATACTGACGCTGAGGAGCGAAAGCGTGGGTAGCAAACAGGATTAGATACCCTGGTAGTCCACGCCGTAAACGTTGGGCACTAGGTGTGGGTTTCAACCAACGAAATCCGCGCCGTCGCTAACGCATTAAGTGCCCCGCCTGGGGAGTACGGCCGCAAGGTTAAAACTCAAAGGAATTGACGGGGGCCCGCACAAGCAGCGGA
>CAITUB010000239.1 GCA_903895515.1 uncultured Acidimicrobium sp.
ACAACGCTTGGCGCGGAACTTGGTCAAACCAATACTGGAGATGCGTGCCAGACGTTTGAAGACGCAGTGATTACCTTGCACGAAGACGGCACTTCGGTAGATACCGGTGTGTTGCGGCCATTAATGAAACACAAAGTGCTTATTGCGCTGGTGCTGCTTGCATCGCTTGCCATTGCCTTTGGCGGGCTTGCCACTGTGGTCATTATGCAACGCACGAAGCGTGGCATAGCGCGCACTATGAAGCGCCGAAAACTGTTTAAGCAGTAAACGCGGCAGTTGCTGCTGCACGCAATTGCGTAACTGCGTGCTTCAAGCCCTGTGGCTCTTTGAACAACGCGCTACCTGCGATAAGAACGTTTGCGCCAGCTTTGGCTGCGCCTGCAATGGTGTTTGGTCCAATGCCGCCGTCAACTTCAAGATCAACAACATCATCAAGACCTGCATTACGAATCATGTTTCGCACTTCGCGAATTTTTGGCTCCATGGTGGAGATGTAGCTCTGACCACCAAAGCCTGGGTTCACAGTCATGACCAACACCAAGTCCACAAGGTCGAGCACATGTGCAATTTCGCTTGGTGGAGTGCTTGGGTTCAATGCAACTGCTGCGGTTGCACCAAGCTCGCGAATGTTGCCAAGTGTGCGATGCAAGTGTGTGCATGCTTCGGCGTGCACGATGAGGCGCTGACAACCGGCTTCTACGTAACGCTTGGCCATCACGTCGGGTGTGAGCACCATAAGGTGAGCTTCAAACGGAACTTTGGTGAGCGAACGAGTGCTGGCAATGATGTCGGGACCAAATGTGAGGTTGGGAACAAACTGACCATCCATCACGTCCCATTGAATGAGGTCGACGCCGGCTTCATCGAGGGCAACAATTGCTTCGCCCAACTTTGAAAAATCGACAGGAAGAACCGATGGGGCTATCTGAATTGGCCGTGTCACGACAATCAGCCTAGTTCTGCATGCTTTGGCTCGTAGAGTTAATAAGAGTGAATAGCGAACAGGTACGTATAGAACGGCTTGTCGCCGGTGGAGATTCGTTGGGCCGCTTGGCCGACGGCCGTGTGGTGTTTGTGCCAGGTGCGCTTGCAGGCGAATTGGTGGATGTACAGATAACGCAAAGCAAGAAGGATTTTGCTCGCGGGTCGGTAACCAACATTGTTGAAGCATCGCCGCACCGAGTGGAGCCACCGTGCCCACATGTTGCACGCGGATGTGGTGGTTGCTCGTGGCAACACCTCGACAACTCGCAACACATGGAAGCCAAGATCGGCATTGTGAAAGAAGCGTTGCGTCGCACCGCGAAAATGGAAACGCTTGAAGTGCGCGAAGGCGGACACGTTTCGCCAACAGCATCGCGCACCACGCTGCGCATGGCCGTTGATGGCGAAGGTCGTTTAGGTTTCCGTCGCGCAAATTCGCACGACATTGTGAACACTCCGGTGTGCATGGTTGCACACCCTCTATTGAATGAGTTCATTGCCGATGTGCGCGTACGCGGCGCAAGCGAAGTAACGCTGCGCTGTGGCGCTGCAACCGGTGAAATTGGTGTGTGGCTGCATGACGAAGATGGTGAAGATGTTCCCGGTGCAACCATTACAGGTTTGCCAAGTGGAGTTGAAGTTGGTCGCAAGTCTGTTGTGCACGAGCTTGTGCATGGCGTGAAGTTGCAAGTGTCAATGGCGTCGTTCTTTCAAGCATCACAAACTGCTGCTGAAATGTTGGTGTCTGAAGTAAACGAAGCCGCTGGTGAAACTGCATTGTCGGGTGGCTTCGGAATGGTGGTCGATGCATACGGCGGTGGCGGATTGTTTAGCGCAACGCTGCTTGACAACACCACGAAGACCACGCTCATTGAGTCGAACCCTTCGGCATGTTCCGATGCACGACGCAACTTGTTTGACTACAACGTAAAGATTGACCAAATTTCGGTAGAGCAGTGGAGTCCGCAGCCAGCAGGTTTGGTTATTGCCGACCCAGCGCGTAACGGGCTTGGTGCCGTTGGTGTGGAAACGTTGAAACTGACCGAAGCACGCCGCATTGTGTTGGTCAGTTGCGACGCCGTTGCTGGCGCGCGAGACATACGACTATTAACCGACGCGGGGTATACCTGCGAAGGCGTGACCGTGTTGGATCTTTTTCCGAACACACCTCACGTAGAAATGGTCAGTGCGTTCTCTCGTAACGCATAATTAACCCATGGCAACCAGCTATTTGGTGTTCGACGGCGAGTGCGGCTTTTGTCGCAAGTGGGTGCGCCACATGACGTCGTGGTTTTCGAAGCATCCAACACCGGTTGCGTATCAATCTGTTGATTTGTTTGCGCTTGGGCTTACTGCCGATCAATGCAAAGAAGCCGTGCAATACGTAAGCGAGCGCGGTGAAATTTCTAGTGGTTCCGACGCCGCCGCGCGTGTGCTCATTCAAGCAGGTTTTCCATACTTCGTTGCTGGTTGGGTCATGTTGGTGCCAGGTATTCGCAACGTTGCGCAATATGCATACAAGTGGGTAGCGAATAATCGTTACCGCTTTTCAGGAGACCCGCTGTAGTCATGTTCGCGTTGTATGCAAACACCATTGCAACTGCGGTGATGGTTGGTGTCATTTGGTTTGTGCAAGTTGTGCACTACCCGTTGCTCGCGCAATTTGGTTCGACGCAATCGGTTGCAGTTGCAGAACAACATCAACAGCGAACGGGTTACGTAGTTGGTTTGCCAATGTTGGTTGAAGGGTTGAGCACGTTGTGGTTGCTTGCGCGCAGACCAGACGGAGTAGCGGCATTGCTTCCGTGGATAAACGCGGTTCTGCTGGCGGTTGCGCTTGGCAGCACAGTTCTGGTGTCCGTGCCTCTACACGCCAAAATGGCGCTGGCTCACAACGACGAAACGGGTAGGCGACTGGTGCTCACCAACTGGCCACGCACTATTGCCTGGACGGCACGGCTGGCGTTGTGCGGCGTCATGCTCGCTCAAGTGCAATAACTGCGAACTAAGTGCCCCCCCTCGGATTCGAACCGAGGACCTGCGGATTAAGAGTCCGTTGCTCTAACCAACTGAGCTAGAGGGGCGACTTGTTGTGCGCCCGAAACTATATAGCACCGCCTCGTCTGGCGAAAATTGACATAAACAGGGCGAAATGCAACAGGACCGACAGGTTTCCCTGTCGGTCCTGACTACTTGATGTTTTCCTGGTTCGTCATTTCCAGGTGAGAAGTTTCGCGACCACTTCATCGTTCGTTTTGTTGGAGCCATGAACCGGAATCGAACCGGTACCTCGCAACTGACGAGATGCGAATGCTTCCGTTACACCACCACGGCACCAGATGGAAGTGTGCAGGGAGTGAAGGGCGCGGAAAGAAAAAT
>CAITUB010000240.1 GCA_903895515.1 uncultured Acidimicrobium sp.
CGGTGAAGTAAAACGACAATGGCAACATATTGTTGGTTACATTCCGCAGACAATCTTTTTGATGGACGATTCATTACGTCGCAATATTGCAATCGGAATTGCCGATAGCGAAATAGACGAAGTCGCAATTCACGATGCATTGAAGTCCGCGCAACTCGAAGACTTCGTTGCATCACTTCCAGAAGGCCTAGACACGGTTGTAGGTGAGCGCGGCGTGCGGCTTTCGGGCGGTCAACGTCAGCGCATTGGCATTGCGCGCGCGCTGTATCACCGACCGTCAGTGTTGGTGCTGGATGAGGCCACGAGTTCACTTGACACTGAAACGGAAAAGGGTGTGATGCAGGCAGTGCAAGCACTCCAAGGTGACAAGACGGTCATCATTGTTGCGCACCGTTTAAGCACGGTTGAGTATTGCGATCGCCTGTATCGCCTAGATGCAGGGCGTATTGTGGATGAAGGAACATTCGACGAAGTGATGAACAGGTCGCAAAGTTAGGTTTGGAACTATGGAACAACTGATTAGCGAATACATCAAGCGCATGCACACTGCGCTTGAACTTCCTGCAATGAAAGAAGTTCCAAAACTTGCTGCTGCAATGCAACTCGCTTGGAAAAACAAGAAGACCATTTACTTGTGTGGTAACGGTGGCTCTGCGGGAAATGCAAACCATCTTGCAAACGACTTTTTATATGGCGCTGGTGTAAAAAACGGAATTGGTTTACGCATCGATTCATTGAGCGCGAACCCAGCAGTCATTACATGTCTTGCAAACGACATCGGTTACGAAAACATTTATTCTGAGCAATTGCGTGTGAAGGCTGATGCAGGAGACATCTTGGTGGTGTTTTCGGGGAGCGGTAATTCGGCAAACGTGGTGAATGCATTAGAGATGGGCAACAAGTTGGGAATGGAAACATTCGCAGTGCTCGGATACTCGGGCGGTAAGTGCAAAGGCATCGCCAAGCACCCCATTCACTTCGCCATCGACGACATGCAAATTGCCGAAGATCTTCAATTGATCATCTTCCATATGGCCATGCAGTGGCTATGTGAACAAGGGCCAGCAAAGTAGCTTCGGCACGCAATTAGGGCAGTGTGCCCATAGGTCAGACAGATAATGGCTGGTAGCCTCACCTTCGCTATTTAGGGCAGTAGCTCAGTTGGTAGAGCGCCGGTCTCCAAAACCGATGGTCGGGGGTTCAAATCCCTCCTGCCCTGCAAATTTCTTGTGGTTCGACCCTGATTAGTGCGGCAAAGCCCCCGATAGGCTCAAACTCCGCTATGTCCATGGATCTCAACCGACAGCAGAAGCGCGCCATGCAAAAGATGGGCGCCGTAAACGACCAGGGTGCGCCTATTCGCCAACCCCGGCCTACTGTCGCGAGCCAAGTGAAGAAAGAGCGCACGAGTCCTGCTCAGTACATTCGCGAAGTTCGCGATGAAATGCGCAAGGTCGCGTGGCCGAAGTGGCCAGAAATTCGCCGCTATTCGATCATCGTGTTGGTCACTGTTGTGGTCATTACGGCGTTCGTGGGTGGAATGGACGCTGTCTTTGGCATACTTTCTGGCTGGCTTTACAAGGACTGACCCCAGACCGAACGGCTGAATTATGACTGACGACTCAACTCTCATCTCTGAAGACCTCGACACAACCGACACGGTTGCGCCTGACGTCGCCTTCGATCTCACCGGTAACGAGTTTGAAGACGAAGAAGAGGTAATCGATCGTCCATGGTTGCGACCTGGCTCGTGGTACGTGGTGCATTCACAGAGTGGATACGAAAAGAAAGTGCAGCAGTCAATGCAGGCACGTATCCAGTCAATGCAAATTGAAGATCGCATTTACGAAATCGTTATTCCAATGGAAGACGTTGTCGAATTTAAGGGCGGCCGTAAGCAAACCGTGCAGAAGAAAGTTTTCCCTGGTTACTTGCTTGTGCGTTGCGAAATGGACGACGACACATGGTTCTGTATCCGCAACACTCCAGGCGTAACTGGTTTTGTTGGTCAAAGCCAAAAAGGTCAGAAGCCAACACCGTTGTCGCGTCGTGAAGTTGAAACATTCCTTTCCGCAAAGGGCGACGGACAGTCGGCACCAAAGCGCAAAGCACCAAAACTCGAATACGAAATTGGCGAAGGCGTGCGCGTGAAGGAAGGCCCATTCGCCGACTTCTCCGGTCAAGTCGCAGAAATTAATCCAGATCACATGAAGTTGAAAGTGCTCGTCAACATCTTCGGTCGCGAGACCTTGGTGGAGATGGACTTCAGCCAAGTGGCAAAGCTCTAAACAACTTCCAAGAAAGAAAGAACACTCGTCATGGCAAAGAAAGACGTTGTAGCAATCGTAAAAATCCAGATTCCAGCTGGAAAAGCGACGCCTGCACCACCAGTTGGTACGGCACTCGGACCTCACGGAATCCAGATCATGGACTTCGTGAAGCAGTACAACGCTGCAACCGAATCACAAGTTGGAACAATTATTCCAGTTGAAATTTCAATCTGCGAAGACCGTACCTTCACCTTCATTTTGAAGACACCTCCAACGCCAGTTCTGCTTCGTCAGAAAGCTGGTTTGGAAAAGGCAGCAAAGAACCCAGGCAAAGAAGTCTGCGGCAGTGTTACTGAAAAGGACATTGAAGAAGTTGCCAAGATCAAAATGCCAGACCTCAACGCCAACGACATGGAAGCCGCAAAGCTTCAGGTCCGCGGAACTGCCCGTTCAATGGGCCTCACCGTTGTTGGCTGAGTAACTCGTTCACATACATATATAAACGTCGGATCGGGATTACCTCGCCCGAACGACACAACCATGAGGGAGGCTTTATGCCACTAGGAAAGAAATACAAAGCAGCAATTGCCAGTTACGACATCGAAGCGGCGTTTTCGTCCAGCGATGCGTTGAACAAGGCCAAGACCATGGCAACCGCCAAGTTTGATGAAACCATCGAATTGGTAGTGCGTTTGGGTCTTGACCCACGTAAGGCCGATCAGGCAGTTCGTGGAACCGTCGCCCTTCCTTCGGGAACCGGTAAGACCGTTCGCGTTGCCGTGTTCGCAGCGGGTGAAGCAGCACAGGCTGCTCGCGACGCTGGTGCCGACATTGTGGGAACCGACGATCTTGCAGCCGCCATTGAAGGCGGAAAGATGGACTTCGACATTGCGATCTCTACTCCAGACCTCATGCCAATGGTGGGTAAGTTGGGCCGCGCGCTCGGACCACGTGGTTTGATGCCAAACCCTAAGACGGGAACCGTTACCAACGACGTTGGTCGCGCAGTTACTGAATTTAAGGGCGGAAAAGTTGAATACCGCACCGACCGCTACGGCAACGTACAAGTTCCAGTTGGCAAGGCCAGCTTCGAACTGTCGGCTCTAGAAGCCAACTTTGCTGCAGTAATGGAAGAACTCATGCGTGCCCGCCCAGCTTCGGCCAAGGGTAAGTACGTGAAGAAGGTGTCGGTTTCGTCAACCATGGGACCAAGCGTCCGCGTTGACTCCAGCTCCTACTAAGTAATTCGGTTTGGCTTTGGCGGGGTGTCAATACCCAAAACACCCCGCTAGCCTGACCACTCACATAACAACCCAATCTGATTTATTTGGTTCGGTTGCTCGCCACAGACATTTGGTTGTTTCGAAGTAATTCGAAAAACGAAGAAGACGAAAGTCTTGCCAAACGAGGCGAATACTCGAAGAGCGCGACTTCAGTCGCAGCGCAGAGAGCGTTCGTTGAAGTGTCCGAGCGCCCGCGCCGGAAACACATATTTCCTTATTCGAAAGCAACCAAAGGGCAACGATGACAACATCACCAAACGCCGAGAAGGCAGCAGTAGTTTCTGAAGTTCGCGAGAAGCTCGCAGCATCAGATGCAGCACTCATCACCGAATATCGCGGTATGACCGTAGGTTCACTCGCCAAGTTGCGTCGCTCACTCAGCCCACTTGGTGCTGAATACAAGGTGTACAAGAACACACTCGCAAGCCGTGCAGCACAAGAAGCCGGCTTCGAAGGTTTGTCCGACTTGCTTGTTGGCCCAACCGCCATCACCTTTGTTAAGGGTGACGCATCGGCAGCAGCAAAAGCACTTCGCGACCATGCAGCAGCCAACCCATTGTTGGTGTTGAAGGGTGGCGTCATTGGCGGAAAGACCGTTGATGCAGTGCAATTGAAGGCACTTGCCGACTTGCCAAGCCGCGAAGTTCTGTTGTCCATGTTCGCTGGTGCCCTCAAGGCCCCACTCAGCAAGACCGCGAACTTGCTCCAGGCTCCAATGCGTCGTGCCGCTTACGGCATCAAGGCGCTTATCGAATCGAAGGATGCGGCGTAATAGCCACGTTCAAGAAACCAATCCCAATAACCAAGATCAATACAGAAAAATAGGAGAAAAGAAATGGCACTCACCAAAGACCAGATTCTTGACGGAATCGCAGAATTGTCAGTAATCGAATTGAAGGACCTCCTCGATGCGTTCGAAGAGAAGTTCGGCGTCACCGCAGCAGCACCAGTTGCTGTTGCAGCAGCAGGCGGAGCAGCATCAGCAGCTCCAGCAGCAGCTGAAAAGGACGAGTTCACTGTCATCTTGAAAGAGGGCGGAGCTCAGAAAATTCAGGTCATCAAGGTAGTACGCGAACTCACCAGCCTCGGCTTGAAGGAAGCAAAAGACCTCGTAGACGGTGCTCCAAAGCCTGTTCTCGAAGGCGCCAGCAAGGACGACGCCGAGAAGGCAAAGGCCAAGTTGGAAGAAGCCGGCGCAGTCGTCGAACTCGCGTAGTTTCAGCCATTTAGGTCTGTTAGCCCGGGGCGAAAGCCTCGGGCTTCAGCCGTCTATCAGGTCTAGGTATAAAGCCGCAAAAGCGGCGGTAGCCTAGTTCGTTGCCGTGCGTAGCCCCCTGAACCTTCCCCCAAAGAAGTTCATCTGGCTCGTCGATTCGTATTCATCACTTCTCGATCAGGAGTAACTCAGTGGCCTCACGTGCGTCTGCACGCGAACGGTATTCGTTCGCGACCCTTCCAGAAACCCTCGAACTTCCAGACCTCATCGCGGTACAACGCGAGAGTTTTGAATGGTTCCTTAAAGAAGGATTGAAGGAAGCTTTCGAAGATATTTCGCCAATCAAAGGATTCAGCGACGATCTTCAGCTCGAACTTGAATTCGACCCAGACGATGAAGATCTTTGTCCAAAACCAAAGTTCACAGTTGCGGAGTGCCGCGAACGTGACATGACGTATGCGTCGCCAGTATTTGTGCGCGCACGTTTCTTGAACAAGCCAACCGGCGAAATTAAAGAACAAGTTGTGTTCATGGGCGACTTCCCGAAGATGACCGAAAAGGGAACCTTCGTTATCAACGGCACCGAGCGTGTTGTGGTGAGCCAGTTGGTTCGTTCACCAGGCGTTATTTTCGAACCAGGTGAGCGTTACCGCTTGCGTAACTTGTCGAAGCATCAGTTGGTAAAGGGAACCATTCACCCGTACCGCGGAGAATGGTTGGAGTTCGACGTAGAGCAGAAGCCAGGTAAAGACGTCACCGCCGGAACGCGTGTAGCACGTAAGCGCCGCATCGGAATTTTCACCTTGTTGCGCGCACTTGGTTACGACGAAGAAAACGCTCCAGGCTTCCTCGATCGTTTCGTGAACTACTTCGACTTCCTTGAAGGTCAGTGGGAAAAGGAGCGTCCAATCGCTCCAACTCGCGAAGAAGCACTTGTTGAAATTTACAAGCGCGCTCGTCCGGGCGAACCACCAAACGTTGAAGCAGCACGTGCATATTTCGAAGGCGCCTTCTTCGAGAACCGTCGCTATGACTTGTCACGCGTTGGTCGCTACAAACTGAACCGCAAGTTGGGTGCAGAAATTGAAAAGATTGGCAAGTTGTTCGACATGAAGGTCGGCACCGAACTTGGCAAGCTCGACGTTCCAGTTGAAGGACAAGATGTTCTCAGCCGTTGCGAAGTTCTTGCAACCATCACGTACTTGTTGCACCTCGTGAAGCAAGAGCCTGGCTACCGCCTCGACGATCAGGACCACTTTGCAAACCGTCGTATTCGTTCGGTTGGTGAATTGATTCAGAACCAAGTTCGTATCGGTTTGTCACGTATGGAGCGTGTTGTTCGCGAGCGCATGACCACGCAAGATGTGGAAGCGATTTCGCCACAAACACTCATCAACGTGCGTCCAGTTGTTGCTGCAATCAAGGAGTTCTTCGGAACTTCCCAGTTGTCGCAGTTCATGGACCAAGTGAACCCATTGTCGGGTCTTACGCACCGTCGTCGTTTGTCGGCACTCGGACCTGGTGGTCTGAGCCGCGAGCGCGCAGGTTTCGAAGTTCGAGACGTTCACTTTTCGCACTACGGCCGTATGTGCCCAATTGAAACACCAGAAGGTCCAAACATTGGACTCATCGGTGCGCTTTCAACGTATGCACGCGTGAACCCATTCGGATTCATCGAGAGCCCATACCGTCGCGTTCGCAACGGCAAGGTCACCGACGAAATCGTGTACATGCCAGCAGACGAAGAAGAGAACTACGTCGTTGCGCAGGCAAACACCGCGTTGAATGCAGATGGCACCTTTAAGTCAGAGCGCGTACTCGTACGTCGTTCACCACAGGCAGCCAGCTTGGATGACTTGAAGAAGATGCTTGAAGCAGAAAGCTTCTTCGGTTCAACCACTGACATCGCATATGTACCTGGAACAGAAGTGGACTTCATCGACGTTTCGGCTCGCCAGATTATTTCGGTGGCTACAGCGTTGATTCCGTTCTTGGAGCACGACGATGCAAACCGCGCACTCATGGGTGCGAACATGCAACGTCAGGCAGTTCCATTGCTTCGTGCAGAGGCTCCATACATTGGAACCGGCATTGAGTCACGTGCAGCACGTGACGGTGCAGACCTCATCTTGGCAAAAGATTCGGGAACCGTTACTTCAGTAACTGGCGACTTGATCACCATTGCTTATGACAACTTGAAGAAGGCCGACGGAGAACACAAGTTGTTCAAGTTCCGTCGTTCAAATCAAGACACC
>CAITUB010000241.1 GCA_903895515.1 uncultured Acidimicrobium sp.
CCAGATGGTTGCACCAAATATCGCGCAAGGTTTAGCCCGCCCGAAAGGAACGAGCCATTCATTGGAGAAGCGCTTTCAGTTGCGCTCACGACTTAGGCGCGTGGCTTAAGTTGGCGACGCGAGACGCCAGGTGTTGCCAAGGTGTAGCCGCGATTTCGCGCCTCGGCAAGAGTGTCCGGACCAAAGCACAGCCCCACTCCACTCTCGGAGATCTCGTTAACAATGGCCTCGTCGGTCCATTCGTCTAGGTCATACACCAATTGGGTGCGCTTATCGCCAAGAAATCGTGTGTGTTCAAACCGACTAGGACGTTTCATACCAACTAAATCTAGTCTGAGACCATGACGACCTCGAAGCACACCCCGAAGTCAGTGTCAGCAGTTGACTTCTATTTTGACCCCATGTGCCCATGGGCCCACCAAACATCGCTGTGGATTCGCAATGTGCGTTCCCAAAACGGCATCACCATTAATTGGAAGTTTTTTAGTCTTGAAGAGACGAACCGACTTGACGGGAAAAAGCACCCATGGGAGCGTGAGGTGTCTTTTGGTTGGACTCCGATGCGCATCGGTGCATGGTTGCGTCGCATGGACATGGATTTATGTGACAAGTGGTACGAGGCAATTGGCAACGCGTTGCACATTCAAGGGCGTCGACCATACGAAGAAGAAACCGCACTGCAACTTCTAGCCGACATTGGCGCACCACTGAACGCATGGAACGATGCGTTGGCTGATGCAAGTACACATGACGACGTGCGCAACGATCATGAATTTGCAGTCAAGGAACTCGGCGGATTCGGAGTACCGATTCTGAAATTTGCAACTGGTCGCGCAGTGTTTGGACCAGTAGTCGTTCCAGCACCTGAAGGAAACGAAGCGATCGAGCTGTGGGATCTCACAGTTGCATACGCACACTTCCCTGGCCTGTACGAAATCAAAACACCAAAAACTCAAGCAGACCTTGAACACATCGGCAACGTCTTCAACCCGTACCTCAAGGCACGTGAATGGAAGACTGTCCAAAACCCAGCACTGTGAGGCGCGATGAACATTGATCAGAAAGTTTCTTTAACCATCGAAGCGATTAACACGTTGACAGAACTTTGTGCTCCACTTACCGAAGCCCAGTGGAAAACTGCAACCGATTGCCCTGGCTGGAGCGTGCAGGACAACATTTCGCATCTCGTGGGCATTGAGAACATGTTGCTCGGCAAACCACCGACAACGCACAAATCCCCTAAGTACGACTACATCAAAAACCCCATAGGCGAGCACAACGAACACGAAATTGACGCGCGACGTTCGCTACTTGGAAGCGAAGTGTTCGCCGAGTGGAAGGCAACCGCAGCAGAGCGCGCGCAACAGCTACAAACAGCAGACGCTGAATATTTCGCAAAGCCGATGATGATGCCAACTGGACCGGGAACTCTTGGAGACTTCCTCGACATTCGAATTCTTGATCTGTGGATTCACGATCAAGACATTCGCCGAGCTTTGAATATTTCAGGCAATCACGGAGGACCATGTGCAGAACACACCATTGATCGACTTATCCGCACGTTGCCAATTGTTGTAGGCAAACGTGCTGCTACGCCAGAGGGCGAATCTGTTTCAATCACCATTTCCGGTGCAGTTCCACGAACCATCTACGTTTCGGTTTCTGAAGGACGTGCAAACATCGTTCCCGCTTCACCAGCCAATTTGTTGTGTGAAATAACAATGGACAGCACGGTGTTTACAGCCCTCGCAACTGGCAGAAAGCAATCCACAGAGTTGAATTGGACATCTACTGGCGACACAGCGCTCGCACAGCGAATTGTCAGTCAACTGAACATGATGATCTAGGACTTTTCTCGTTCATTAGGCTGAGGTGTATGGCGTTGTCACACGATCCTGCGGTGAACGCAAAACTTGAAGAACTTGTTGCTCGTGACGCCGAATTTGGTGCCCGCGCAGAACTGCGGGTCATTGCCAAGTACGGCAAGGACGCCTCTATGGAGGATTACCACTTCAGCAAGTCTTTCGCGCGTGAAAGCCAGGCTTCGCAGCAAATCGATTGGGTACACCAGGGTTGGCTGCGACCCGTGCGTTTTGCCTACCGCCACACTCCTCGATGGGTTCGTTTTGCAGTGAAAAAGGTGGCCTCATGAGGCACTCGTTCATCGTTGTCACCAGTGGCGCTCAAGGCTCCGTACGCCAACTTCGCAAAACGGCAAACTCGCTGCTCGAAAGCTCGATCGTTCCTAACCATTGGATCATCAGCGAATCGACTCTCGATCATGAACGAGTTACCCGCACACGCAAAATGCGCACTAGTTCAATTGTTATTGCGAGAAGTGATGTCGTCGTTATCGAACATGCCGTGGTGGTGTTTCTGCGCGCAGGTGATGAGCTTGCTCCACAAGCCCTCGCGACAATTGATCAGAAACTCACCGAGCAGCCTGGCCTTGATTTCATCTACGGCGATTCATCTCACGGCAGGCCATCTCGATTCGAAGAAGTGACCAACGTGCGTCGTCCAGGTTGGTCGCCAGAACGCCTTCGTTCGCACAACTATGTTGGCGATCTTGTTGCCGTTCGTGCCCGTGTTGCAGCTTCCGCAGGCGGAGCAACACTGCTCTCCAAACTGCATAGTCACGACCGATCACTTCGCCTATCAGAGCACAGCAAAAATGCCACTCGAATTGCAGAGGTGTTGTGCTTGTCTACACAAGATCGCATTGAACCAACCGCAAGTCTTCAGGCAGTTCGCGAGCACTGTGACCGAACTGGAATTAATGCGGAGTGCAGTATCGACGCACATGTCCCTGTCGTGCGAGTGAATCGCCATGTCTCGCGCAAACCAAAGATCAGCGTCATTGTGCCAACACGCGGAACAGTGCAAGAGATACGCGGAACAAACATTGTCATGGCTGCACATGCCATTCGTTCGCTCCGCAATACCTGCACCTACAAAAACCTAGAAATTATTGCCGTACTCGACAAAGAAACCACACAAGAATCGCGCACCGAAATTGTTGATGCCTGCGGAAACTCAATCAAGGTCGTGGAATACGACCAAGAGTTCAACTTTGCCGAAAAGGTGAACCTGGGCGTGGTGAATTCCGATGGCGACTACCTCTTACTGCTGAACGACGACACCGAATTCATTTCTCCCGACACCATTGAAACGCTGATGGGCCTGCTTGAGGACCCTGAAGTTGCCATGGCAGGACCAATGTTGTTGTACGAAGATGGCCTCATTCAAAGCGCCGGTCACATTTTGAACCCAATCCCCTACGACTTGTACCGCCATCGTTCGCCACAACATGTTGGAGCACAAAATATGTTGCGTGTTCAGCGAGAGGTTTCAGGCGTCATTGCGGCGTGTGTGCTCATCAAGCGCAGCGCGTTTCTAGAAGTAGGCGGGTTGTGCACGCTGTTCCCGTCCAACTACAACGATGTCGACTTTGGGCTGAAGCTTCGCGATGCCGGATACCGAATTGTGTGGACTCCGCATGCACAGATGTATCACTTCGAATCAAAAACCAGGTCACCGAAATTACGACCGTTTGAAGTGGCATCAATTGGCAAGCGTTGGCGCGACAAGTTGGACGATGATCCGTATTTCAATCCGCATCTCGAGCGTTACATCTCGGTGTGGAAGCAGAACGTGCTTGGTCAGAGATCGTTGGTTGAAGCGCTTGGGCCAACAGCCCCAATTGCATCGAAGTAATCAAGGTGCGCACGCACAACGTGCACCACATCAACATCGTCCAACACGTCAATATTTGACTCTTCGGCTTTGCCAAGCAGATACGCAGTAAGCGTTTCTTCTCCTACAACAAGCGTGGAGTCAATGTCCTGCTTGCGGTCAATCACATCAGAAGGCTGAAGCCCCTTTTCGTGCATCCAGCGCATGTGCAGAACAAGCAACTTCTGAAGTTCGTCATAGGTCAAGCGCGACTGAGTGCCTGCAGGTAAATGATCGGCAACAAACTTCGTTGCCTCATCTGGGTCGTACACCGCGCGCGGAGCAACACCGTCTAAACGATGTGCTTCACGACCGACTACAACCGCAGCAATGACGAACGTCGAAACTGCAGATAATGCCGCAAAAACCAGAGTTATCGCAGACATGCTGCGTTGCTCACTTAGATGCCAATGCGCTGTGCAAGAAGTTCACGGTGATATGAAGGATCACCGAACAACAACTCGCTCGACTTTGCACGCTTGAAATACAAGTGCGCTGGGTGTTCCCAGGTAAAGCCGATACCACCATGGATCTGAATGTTTTCAGCAGCAGCGTGGAAATACGCCTCTGAGCAATATGCCTTAGCAAGTGAAGCAACCGAAGCAAGTTCGTCGTTCATCTCTGCTGCACACCACATGCCGTAGTAAGCAGCCGACTTTGCTGATTCAACTTCAAGCAACATGTCTGCACACTTGTGCTTAATTGCTTGGAACGAACCAATTGGGCGACCGAACTGCACGCGAACCTTGGCGTACTCAACTGCCATTTCAAGAACTTTCTGTGCGCCACCAACTTGCTCTGCAGCAAGTGCAACAGCGGCAAGATCAAACACCTTGCTCAACACGTCCCAGCCCTTGCCTTCGGTGCCAACCAACGTTGCAGGAGTTGCATTGAACTCCAACTTTGCTTGCTTGCGCGTTTGGTCCATGGTGGAAAGTGCGGTGCGGGTAAGGCCCTTTGCCTTGCCATCTACTGCGAACAACGAAACACCCTTGCCCGTGCGAGCAGCAACGATGATCAAATCTGCAGTGTGTCCGTCAATCACGAACATCTTGGTGCCGGTCAACGTGAAATCACTTCCACTGCCCTTGGCCTCCATGGTGATTCCCTTTTCGTCCCACTTGCCCGAAGGCTCGGTGGTGGCAAGCGTTGCAGTGAATTCACCGCTTGCAATTCCTGGTAATGACTTCTTCTTTGCTGCTTCGTCACCGCTGAGCAACAACGTGTTTGCAGCAAGAACAACGGTGGAGAAATACGGTGCGCACAACAACGCGCGTCCCATTTCTTCAAGCACTACACCTTGTTCGATGAAGCTGTAACCGGAGCCACCGAACTCTTCTGGAATTGATAATCCCTGAAGGCCCATCTGCTCGCCCATTTGCGACCACACGGCTGGATCAAAACCATTGACGGTTTCCATCTGCTCGCGTACTGCAGTTTCTGGTGACTTCGAGTCGAGAAACGCACGGACTGTTTTACGGAGTTCTTCTTGTTCTTCTGTGAATGCAAAGTTCATGCAGACATCCTTGCCCAAACCCCAGCCCTCGCGCCAATTTGAGTGTGTACACCTATGTACACACTTTTGGAGGTTTCGTCCTAGCCTGTCCTTATGGCCAAGCAGACAAAGCCCGTATCCGAACGGCACCTCGGCATTCGCGAGCTTCGCGAACAGTCAGCCAAGTTCGTTCAGCGCGCAGGTGCCGGCGAAAACATTGTGGTCACGGTCAGTGGAGAACCGGTCGCGCTTCTTGGGCCACTGCACTCCATAAGTGCGCAGGTTTCCATTACCGAGCTCATTGCCAAGACCGCGCTCATTGCTCCGCGCAGAAAAGATGACTTCGTGTTAAGCGACCCCGTTGCCGTGCACAGCGGAGCACGCATTGATCAGTTACTCCGTGAGGTGCGCGGATGACCGTTGTACTCGACACCAGTGCACTCATTGCTTTGCACATTTCCGGACCAGGCCGAACCATTACGAACGATGCATTGAAAAGTGACCCACACTGGTGCGCCAGCGCAATCGCACTTACAGAAGCATTGGCAGCAATCGATCGCCTGACTGAAGAACCAATTCTTCGTCGCGATCTTGAAGACGCCATTCGCCACACGTGGGACTACATCGCAGTCGTTCCACTCGACCAGCGTTGTCTCGACGATGCGTCACACCTCATTCGCGAACAGCCCCTGCATATCAGCGATGCTTTGCACCTTTCTGCGGCTCAGCGTCTGCCACAACCCGTTTCATTTGTAACGTTTGATCCAGCGCAAATACCCGTTGCGCTCTCACTTGGATTCGAGGTCGTTTCATCATGAGCACAACGCTTCACTGGAAAGACACCAACGTTGAAGTACATAAAGTTGTTGTGGGGCCATACGACAACAACGTGTTTGTTATTCGCTGCACGGCCACGGGCGAGGCAGTGCTGATTGACGCAGCAAACGAACACGAACAGCTATTGGAGTTATGTCGCACTCTCGGCGTGCGTCGAGTTCTCGAAACGCACGGTCACTGGGACCACATCCAAGCCGTGCCCGCAATGCGTGAAGCAGGTTACGAAGTTGCCGTTACCGCATTAGATGCCCCGCGCTTGAAAGCTGTTGGCTACGACGTGTTTATCGACGACGCAGAAGTAATTGAAGTTGGCAAGTTACGCCTGCATGCCATTCACAATCCAGGCCACACCGAAGGCTCCATCTCGTTTGCTGTTGCCAATACTCCGCTGTTATTCACTGGCGACACACTGTTTCCAGGCGGGCCAGGAAATACCGCGCTCGAAGGTGGCAACTTCGACACCATTATTCATTCAATAGATACAAAACTCTTCACGTTTCCAGCCGACACCATCGTTCTTCCGGGACACGGCTTAGACACCACCATCGGCAACGAACGCCCACACTTGCAGGAGTGGGTAGATCGCAAGTGGTAAACAGTTCTCAATGAGCACAACGGCCTCACCTCGCCTCGGCGGAATGGTTCCTCAAGCATCTGCGTTTGCCGCGGCATCACCAGCCTCGCGGATTACGCCTGACGGTCATCCAAAACCCGATCTTCGTGCAGAACTGCGACACATTCCCAATGTTCGCAATGCCATTTCGGTAGCAAGCATTTACGTTCAGAACATTGCCATCGTGTGGGCCGCGCTCAAACTCCACAACCCAATCACGTATGTCATTGCGTTCGTGTTGATGGGTCGCGCTCATGCGCAAATTTTGGCCATGATGCACGAATCAGTACACCGCCTGTTGTTCAGTAATCGAAAGCTGAATGACTTCGCAGGAAGATGGCTGCTCGGTTATCTCTCATTCGTTAATTCAGACGCTTACCGCTACGTACACATGGCGCATCATCGTGAAGAGTTTGGACCAAACGAACCCGATATTCCGCTGTACGCCAACTACCCGATCACGAGCGACAGTTTCTGGCGAAAAATGCGACGCGATGCATTCGGCATTACTGGGTTCAAAATGATTCGAGACCAATTCCGTCATCCACTGAGAAAAGATGGATTCGGCAAACGAACGCAAGCGAAAATTCTCGCCACTCAACTTGTGTTGCTGGTTGCAATTTCACTTGTGTCTCACCCACTCGTGTACGTAGCGTTTTGGTTCATCCCGCAACTCACGGTGTGGCGAGTGATGAACCGTCTGCGTTCAATTGCCGAGCACGGCGGCCTGCGTGCAGACGACGATCGTCGAGTGACCACACATTCAGTGCGTCAACATCCAATTGCAAGTTTCTTGTTTGTGCCGTTCAACCTGGGTTGGCACATCGCGCATCACTCAGATGCGGGAATTCCATTCCGCTCGTTGCCGAAATATCACGCCGAATTGCGCAAGTCAGGTTTCGTGAACGATGTTTACGAATACCCCAATTACCGCGCCATCTGGCGAGCCCTTCGCGCCGCCTAAGGTCACATTTAATTACCACTACGTCCGTAGTGCTAATTACTAAAGCCCTGAATACACTTGATCCCGTGACCGAACTGTTCAGGGTTGACAACCTCCACGCCAAGCCAGTGGAAGGCGACGCCGAGATTCTCCGCGGCCTTTCCATCACCGTGAATGAGGGCGAAGTTCACGCCATCATGGGCCCAAACGGCTCTGGCAAGTCCACTCTCGCCAACACCTTGCTCGCCTCTCCTGAATACGAATTGGTGTCGGGCAAGATCTTTTTTCATGGCGAAGAGATCACCGAGTGGCCAACCGATGCACGAGCAAAGGCCGGCATCTTTTTAGGTTTCCAGTACCCGCAAGAAATTGCTGGCGTATCGGTTA
>CAITUB010000242.1 GCA_903895515.1 uncultured Acidimicrobium sp.
CATCACCACGTTTGACTGTATTCACGACATGACGCACCCAGCGGAAATGATGCACTCCATTCGTGCTGCGCTGAAACCAAACGGCACATGGTTGCTCGTTGACATCAAGGCACACGACACGTTTGCCTTAAATGCGCAGAAAAATCCGATGGCTCCGTTGATGTACGGCATCAGCGTGCTGTCGTGCATGTCGTCTGCAATGTCATCACCGGATGGCGCCGGGCTTGGCACGCTTGGGCTTTCTGCAGGTAACGCAGAGTCCATGGCCAATTCGGCTGGGTTCTCACAATTCCGCAGGCTAGATATTGACCATTCGATCAACGCGTTCTACGAAATTCGCCCGTAGCCACGCATTCAACTCGCCACTAATATGTGGTGACAAGCGTTCGTAGCTCAATGGATAGAGCATCTGACTTCGGATCAGAGGGTTGGCGGTTCGAGTCCGTCCGAGCGCGCCACTTTGTTTAAAGCCTTCAGCGTGCTTCCCGATGGAACACTTTGCCGCACAACTCCCCCCGGAAAAAATGCTTGAGTTTCAGAACGTTCATTGATTTCAGCAAATGCTTGCGCCAATTCTTCTGGAGTCCAGGCTTCATGTGTTGTCCAATCTTGCTCAACACTGAATGACCGATAGATCGCTACATCTGGACCTTCGATAGCAAATACGCGACCCGTGAACCGACACAACGAACTCGCCAAGTACACCACGAGTGGCGCAACGTGTTCGGGCGCATGTCGATCAAATCCTTCAACTTTTGGCATCATCGCAAGAACTGCTGATGATTCGTTTACCATCCTTGTTCGTGCACAAGGCGCAACTGCATTTACACGCACACCAAGTCGAGCAAGTTCTTGTGCGTGGCTTACTGTGAGCGCAGCAATTGCCGACTTGGTTGCGCCATACACGCCAGCACCAGCCGTCGGGTGCAAACCAGCTGCCGACGTTGTATTGACAATCGCTCGATGAGCCTCTGCAGCAACTTCATTCCAATATGCCGCAGCAAAATGACTGACTGCCAATGTGCCTTTTAAGTGCACACCGATTTGCGAATCAACGTCTTGTTCAGTGAGATCAACAAGAGAAGAAGGCCGATTGTTGCCTGCGTTATTGATAACAATGTCAAGACGACCAAAATGCTGTGACGCCGTTTCAATTATCGACTTTGCGCCGTCCCAGTCAGCAACGCTTTGGACATTTGCAATTGCGGTGCCTCCACGCTCAGTAATTTCTTTCACAACATGATCTGCATGATTGAGAGTGTCTTTGTGACCGTTCACCATGGCGCCGAAGTCGTTTACTACCACCTTCGCACCATTCGCCGCGAGAGCCAATGCGTATTCACGACCAAGCCCACGTCCGGCCCCCGTAACTACCGCGACCTTCCCATCAAGCAATTTGTTTGACATCATGGATTTGATCACTTACACAAAATTCAAAGATCTGTGTGACATAGGCCAACTCTAATATTGAGTGCTTCCGAAGAGAAGACTTGCAGCAACCTTTCGGAGTTGGGCCAAGGTAATTCCACCCAGCGAATTCACCATCCCAATGCTTTGCCCGCATTGCGGGCAGATGTACGAAATCCCCTAATGTTTCATTCAGACGCATAAGGAGATTGATATGGGCCGAGCAGAACGCACTATTCCATCCACACACACGGGAAGCCTTCCCCGCCCCGACGATTTGATCCAGATCATGTGGGCGGTTGGCGACGGAATCCCTGTGGATGCCAAAGCACTCGACCAACGCGTATGCAGCGCGATCGACGAAGTGGTGCGTAAGCAGGTTGAAGCCGGCGTGACCATCATTAACGACGGTGAAATGTCGAAGCCTTCGTATGCAACATACGTAAAAGACCGCTTGTCGGGTTTCACCGGCGAATCAGTGCAGTCGTATTTCTTTGAAGACCTCGTTGACTTCCCTCGCAGCGCCGAAGCAGTTGCGGGCAACCCAGGCAGGCGCAAGCGCAGCGCTCCGGCGTGTACTTCACCTATCGAAGTAATTGACAAGGACGCCGCAGTCAAAGACATGACCGAGCTTCGTCGTGCAGCTACGGCGAATAACCATCAGGAGATTTTCACGAGCGCAGCATCACCTGGAGTGGTGTCGCTGTTCTTTGGCAATGAGTACTACAAGACTCGCGAAGAATACGTATTTGCAATTGCTGAAGCGATGCGTTTCGAATACGAAGCAATTGCCGCAGCGGGTGCAATCGTGCAGGTGGACTGCCCCGACTTAGCAATGGGCCGACACAGCGCATATGCGAAGCAATCCAAGGAGGAATTTCGCGCCACCATTCGCACCAATATCGAGGCTTTAAACCACGCCGTGCGCAACATTCCGGTAGAGCAACTGCGAATGCACTTGTGTTGGGGCAACTACCCAGGTCCGCATCACCACGACATTTCCATTGCCGACATCATTGACATTGTGTGGACAGCAAAGCCACAAACCGTGTTGTTTGAGGGGGCTAACCCACGTCACTCACACGAATGGGCAGTCATGAAAGAACTCGGTGTTCCGAAGGACAAGTTCATTTGCCCAGGCGTCATTGAGCCACAGTCCAACTACATCGAACATCCTGAAGTAGTTGCGCAACGCTTGGAGCGTTGGGGTGAAGTTGTTGAGCCCGATCGTTTGCTCGCAGGCGTCGACTGCGGATTCTCGGTACACGTTGGTACCACCACTATCGACCCAGACGTGGTGTTTGCAAAACTTGCTTCGCTTGCTCAGGGTTCTGAGCTTGCTGCAAAGCGCTTGTTTAAGTAACCCCGTAAACACAAAAGCCCGACCCAGTTTTCACTGAGCCGGGCTTTCGCAACTTCAATACCGCTTACGCGGTGGTGATTAGTTGTCGTCCTTTGGCTGATAGAGCATTCCGATCATGCCACCGTAAATGAGGTGCCAGACCAAAATTCCTAGTGGAAGTTTCCAACCATTAGGTCCGTCCATCAAGAAGAGGCCGTAGCCCTGCTTGGCGACATATGCGTAAGGAACAAGCACACCAGCACTGATGATGGTCATGATGATTCCGTAGATAAGTCCCTTAGCAACGTGGCTCTTCACTGGAATTTGCTTGTGAGCAAAAATACCGAACAACATCGCGAACACGATGCCGTTGATGAAGTGAAGTGATTGTCCTGAGAAGAACAACCAACCAGCGTTTGTACCAGCGATGGTGTAGTCCGCATTGAAGTAGCTACCCCAGCTTGGGCCGTTGATACCGAGCGCCAAAGCACCGTTATACATTGGCCAAGGAAGCGTCGGAAGACCGAACGCTGGAAACACGTAACCGAAGTACGTGCCGAGTTGGGTTGCGATCAAACCAATGACGGCAAGGCCGCCTACTGGATGAGCTTCAACCCATTTGTGCCAACGCTGTGAGGCGCTGGGCGCAAGTGAATTTCCCATATTGAATTACCCCCATATGTTCATGTCGGCGATTTGTCCGACTAACGGACAAATTACCACAGAGCGGACTCGCTGTTGAGCAACCCGCCCGTTAGGGATACCCGAATGGATACGAGCTATTTGGGTGGCTGGTAGTCGATATTGCGGTCGACGTTCATGTACACATCAATGCCAATTGGGTCTGTCTGCTCTTCCACCAGGTGGCCTAACAAACCAGCACAACGCGCAAGCAGGGCTACCCCGCGCATGACTCCCATTGGTATTCCAGCATCAGCCAATACAGCGCCACAGACTCCTGCACCGTTCAACGGGAGGGTTTTGCCCAGCACTTGCGAATGCACACGACCGATTGCTTCGAACAGCGAAAGGTGCGAACCAAACAGACCTTGCTCGCGGGCCATTGCCATCAACACTGGTGTGCGTGGGTC
>CAITUB010000243.1 GCA_903895515.1 uncultured Acidimicrobium sp.
CTGAGCACAACAAATTCTGCGCCGAGTTCTTTTACGATCTGAGCGACTTGAGCAAAGTTCGCATCTGGCGTAGTTGGAGTAGGCGTAAGCACCCACACCGCACCCTCAAACAACGAAGCATCTGCACCAGCTAGCCCAATGAGCTCGCTGCCAGCCATTGGATGACCCGCGACGAAACGCGCGTCGGTGATTTCGCGAACGATATGCGCCTTAACCCCACCAACGTCAGTCACTAATCCCGTTGTGGTTGAGAGTGCACGCTGTACTTGCTCGGTAACCGATGAAACGGGCGTTGCGACGAAAGATACTTCTGCATCTGCATCAATGCCTCGTGCGGCAATTAGCCCTAATGCGAGTGCTTCTTCTTCTGTCTCAGACCGCACATCGTTTCCGGTGACATGCCAACCGCGTGCAGTAAGCGCAGCGGCAAGCGAGCCGCCAATCAGCCCAAGCCCAAAAATATTTGCTCGTCGCTGTTTCACAGAGAAATATCGTACCCGAGCACTACTCGGTGACTGCCTCTATTAATAGTTTGACCTCGGCTTGTGTGAGGTTGCGCCACTCACCCGGTCGAAGTTTCTTGTCCATAATCGGCCCGATGCGCGTACGAACGAGACGTATCACTGGATAACCAACGGATTCACACATACGTCGTATCTGTCGGTTTTTCCCCTCGTGAATCACCATTTTGAGCACACCTTCTTGCAGCCTGCTCACTTCTGCTGGTGCTGTCACACCGTCATCGAGTTCGATTCCATTGCGCATGCGGTGTATTGCAACATCGCTGACATCAGCCGAACTGATATCAACTTGGACCAGATACTCCTTTTCGAGACCGTACTTCGGATGCGTAATTCGATTCGTTAGCTCGCCGTCATTGGTGAGCAGCAGCAATCCTTCTGAATCACCATCTAAACGTCCAACCGGATACACGCGTGGCTCGGCAGGGACGAGTTCCACCACAGTCTCTCTATCGTGTGTGTCAATTGCTGTGCTGATGACATCAACTGGTTTATTCAGCAGGTAATACACCAAGTCTGGGCGAACACCGACTGGTGCTCCATCGATTTCCACGATGTCTACTTCAACGTCAACTCGGCGGCCAAGTATTGCAACTTCGCCATTCACGGTCACTCGGCCTTCGGCAATGATTTCTTCACAAGCTCTTCGACTTCCCCACCCACGTTGGGCAAGCACTTTCTGCAGACGTTCCCCGTCATCGTTCATTCTGTTTGTGGCACGATTCGCAAACCATGCTCAAGTGCTTCAACCACAGCAGCATCGGGAACAAAATCGGCAATCGGTGGCAATGCAGACAAAGATTCAATGCCCAATCGCTCAAGGAACAGTGACGTGGTTCCAAAAAGCACGGCTTGACCAGGACCATCATCGCGCGACATTTCCGTGATGTATCCACGTGCTTGCAGCGTGCGCATCACCGCATCTGGATCGACACCGCGAATCGCTGCAACTTGTCCACGGGAGATGGGTTGCTTATAGGCAATGATCGCAAGAGTCTCGAGTGCTGCAGATGAAATACGTGCCTGTTGGCTGTCGAGCACAAAGCGTTCAACGTATGAAGCAACATCGTGATGCGACTGAAATCGATACCCTCCCGCAACCTTCACAAGTTGAAAGCCATGTCCAGCTTCTTCATACGCTGCTGCAAGGCGCTCGCAGAGTCCTTCGATAGATGCAACTGAAATTTCAAGGAGTTGAGAAAGCAGTGTTGGGTCAACAGGCTCCATCGCCACAAGCAAAATAGCTTCCAGTGCGCGTACCGATTCTGCAGAGATATTTTCTTCAGTCATGAAATCCTCTTTGTCATCCTTCGTAATCATCAATTTGCAGAACGGCTTCAAACCCTGTGTCATCGCCGGCAATCCATTGCACCTCGATCTCGCCGAATCGATCTGACTGCTCAAGCGTGACTCTGCCCTGCTTGTACAACTCAAGAATGGCAAGAAAGCGCACCACTACTTCGATGCGATCATAAATAGCTTCAGTAATTTGCCTGAACGTGACTTTTCCCAACTTTGGCAAAGTATCCAACATCTCCATCAGTGCATCGGCAACGCTGGCACGAATTGGAGCAACGTGGAATAGATCAATTGACGTTGGTGGCTTTGGTTGGGTCACGCGCAAATATGCGCGTTGTAAACGAACCGGCGTCACACCGTCAAGCATGTCGGGAAGCAAATCGGCAAAGCGCTCATCAGGGCCCGAACGACGAGGAAAGCTGAGGCTCGCACGCTCGGTAAGTTGACTGAACACTGAGGCAACATCTTTGAACGTTTTGCAATCGAGAAGTCGCGCCAGCAGGAGATCGCGCTCAGACCACAGTGCCAACTCTTCATCCAAGTCCATGTCTTCGCGACCAGGAAGCAAGCGACGAGTTTTCAGTTCGACCAGGGTGGATGCAATGAGCAGGAATTCTGTCGCCACATCGAGATCAAGCATCTGCATACGCTGGATCTCTTCTAGGTAGGCCTCGACAATGCGGGTCAGCGAGACCTCATGGATATCTACTTCCTCTTTCAAAATGAGATGCAACAGGAGGTCGAACGGACCGTCATAAACGGGGGTAGCTACCTCAAATGCCATGCTGACAGAATAGTTCACTAGACCGAAATGTCCTGAGCCCGTTGTGCTGCTTGCACTAGCGTTGCACCGTGGCTCGCGTACTTTCCTGCATTCAGCCAACTGGCGACGTTCATTTAGGCAACTACCTTGGCGCTCTGCGCAATTGGGTTTCAGGCCAACATGCCAATGACGTCTTCCACGGAATTGTTGACCTGCACGCCCTCACCATTACCGACAAACCTGGCGTACTTGGCAAGAACACAGTCGAGCTTGCAGCCATGCTGTTTGCGGTTGGGCTAGACCCAGAGGTTGCCACGGTATTTGTTCAATCCCATGTCCCCGAGCACTCACAATTGGGTTGGATCATGGAATGCACCGTGAGTTTCGGCGAACTCAGCAGAATGACCCAATTCAAAGACAAGTCCGCCAAACGTGAGGCCGACTTCGTTTCAGCCGGTCTCTTTACCTACCCCGCATTGCAGGCGGCAGACATCTTGCTGTACGACGCAGCCGAGGTTCCAGTTGGTGATGATCAGCGTCAACATATTGAAATCACTCGAGATATCGCCGTTCGTTTCAATCATCGTTTTGGTGAAACCTTTGTCCTGCCTAAAGCCGTTACGCCTCCTGCTGGTGCACGCGTAATGGACTTGCTCGATCCCACTTCAAAAATGTCAAAGTCGTCAGAGACCGATGCAGGATGCGTATATCTACTCGATGCACCGTCGGCAATCGAAAAGAAATTCAAGCGAGCAGTCACCGACTCAGAGAACGATGTTCGCTACGACCGTGAGGCAAAACCGGGTATCGCCAACTTGCTCGATATTTTGAGTGCAGTAACTGGAACTGCCCCGCAACAACTCGCTGATCAGTACACACAATACGGTGCGTTGAAGAGCGACTGTGGCGCTGCCGTTGCTGCAATGTTGACGCCAATTCAGGCGCGATACACCGAACTCATGAACGACAAAGCAGAGCTTGGTCGCCTCCTGCGCATTGGTGCAGAAAAAGCAGGCACCGTTGCACAGGCAACTCTTGCCCGAGCGCACAACGCAATTGGTTTCTACCCGCGCTAAATATTGTCGGCAGCTAAAAACGCTGCAGATACATCTGCATTGCAAGTTTGATTAATAATTGCGATCACTTCGCTGTGTGACCCTGCTTGGCGAAGCATGTCGACACCGATCTCTTCGTGTTGGTGATACAAAGAAAACCGCTTAGTTCGTGGGCCCACGATGGTGGCAACAACGCGCTGGAATGAAGAAAGGTTGCTGGCAACCTTTCCGATGTCGTGCAGCAGCACACCCGCAGTTTCGTTACGAGTAGCACCGGGACGCAGAGCAACGAATCTGTTAGCAACTTCAACGCTGTGGCGGCGATCTGCCTTGTTGAACCGAATCCACATATCACATTCACCTGCTGAAAGCGTGGATCGAACCATCTTGAGTTCTGCATCGGACACATCTCTGCGTGAAAACGACGACACGAACCGTTTGGCAAGATGAGTCACGTGGCTCATGATTTCGAACCTGCAAAGCCAATTCGTGCACGAGGATGCGATTCCTTGTACATATCGAACAACACTTCATTATCAACACGGGTATACACCTGCGTCGTACTCACTGAAGCATGACCCAACAGTTCCTGCACAATGCGCAAGTCAGCACCGTGGACCAACATATGAGTGGCACACGAATGCCGCAGCACATGCGGTGAAATCTCATCGCCCAGCTCAGCAATTCGTGCGTACTTGCGCACAATTCCCCACGCAGCCTGTCGGCTAATCCTTGTTCCACGCGCACCGAGAAAAACCGCGTCGGCATAGTCGCGCTTAGCCCATTGTTCAGGAACCAACATGGTCCTTCCACCCGCACCGAGCCATTCCTCCAATGCGGCTTTGGCATGACTGCCAAAGGGCACGATGCGTTCCTTCGAGCCCTTACCAAAGAGGCGCACCAATTGAGACTCCATGTCTAAATCGGAAAGCGACAGCCCACATGCTTCGGAAATTCGCGCCCCAGTGGCGTACAGGAATTCGAGGAGCGCCCTGTCGCGAAGCGCGAAGGAGTCAACACCGGTTGCAGCAGCCAATATCCGTGACACGTCGTCTTCGCTCAGTGCCTTCGGAATTCCACTCGGTACTTTCACACCATCTACACCGGAAGTCGGGTTGTCTGGTCGTAAACGCTCTTCAACGAGATATCGATGCATCATTCTCACAGCGGCATACATTCGAGCAACGCTTTTTGCAGCCTTGCCCTCTGCGCGCAAGGAAGCGATGAATTGCTCAATGTTTGGTGATTGAGCAGACAGCACATCGTTACTACTAGAGGCTAGAAACGACTCGTAGCGAAGCAGATCACGACGATAAGCCTCGATGGTGCGCGGAGACCTTCCCTGCTCAATGGTCATCCATGTGAGAAAACGCTCGCTGTATGTCAGCGACGACATCGTCAACTCGTTAAGCGCTAATTGATGGAGCCGCAGTTGGCTCTGCAACTGCTGGGGAGTTTTGCAATCGCACCACACGGTGTTGCAATGACGCGCCAATCAGTTCGCGGAACAACGGGTGAGGTCGATCTGGACGACTCTTGAATTCAGGATGCGCCTGTGTACCAACCCAAAACGGGTGATCGGAAAGCTCGATGAACTCCACAAGCCTGCGGTCTGGCGATGAGCCGCTGCACACAAAACCTGATTCTTCGAATCGGGCACGATACGACGAGTTGAATTCATAGCGATGGCGATGGCGCTCGCTGACAACAGTCTCGCCATATGCGGCGGCAACTTTTGTACCTGGTTCAAGTTGCGCGTAATAGGCACCGAGACGCATCGTTCCGCCCATGTCGGTCACATCACGCTGGTCTACCATCAGGTCGATAACCGGGTTTTGCGTTGTCGGATCGAACTCAGTCGAATGCGCGTCGCTGAGACCAAGCACGTGTCGAGCAAATTCGATGGTCATGACTTGCATTCCCAAGCACAGACCAAGACATGGAACTCCGTGCTCGCGCGCAAACTCTGCTGCACGAATTTTGCCTTCCACTCCACGGGATCCAAAGCCTCCGGGAATCACGATGCCATCGAGCGTTGCCAATTGTTCTTCGGCAAGCAATCCTTCAACATTTTCTGCCTGAATCCACACAACTTCGACATTGGCTGCGTGATGGAATCCAGCGTGTTTCAAACTTTCAACAACTGACAGATAGGCGTCGTGCAACTCAACATATTTTCCGATCAGGCCAATTCGAACTGGTGCAGTACTTGCTTCAACACGGGCGACAACTTCTCGCCATGGGGTGAGGTCGAGTGGTGCATCAATGCGCAACACGTCACAGATCTGCGTGTCAAGACCTTCATCGTGAAGGATGAGTGGCAGCTCGTAAATGTTGCGCGCATCGGCAGCGTTGATGACGTTCTTTTGTTCCACGTCGCACTGATTCGAAATCTTGCGCTTCAGCTGATCGCTAATTGGTTCATCGCTTCGGCACACAATGATGTCTGGTTGAATTCCGCGCGAACGGAGTTCGGTCACGCTGTGTTGCGTTGGTTTCGTCTTTTGTTCGCCGCTCGGACCGATAAATGGAACCAACGTGACGTGCACGTAACAGACATTGTCACGACCAACTTCATTACGGAACTGACGTACGGCTTCCAAAAACGGCAGAATCTCGATGTCTCCAACAGTGCCGCCAATTTCGGTAATGACCACGTCGACATCTTCGGTTGCAAGGCGCTTAATTCGGCGACGAATCTCATCTGTCACATGAGGGATAACTTGAACGGTCCGTCCGAGGTAATCGCCTCTGCGTTCTGCGGCAAGAACTGCTTGATAAATACTTCCAGTTGTTGCATTTGAAGAGCGAGACAGATTCTCATCGATGAAGCGCTCGTAGTGACCGAGGTCTAAGTCCGTCTCTCCACCATCATCGGTAACAAAAACTTCACCGTGTTCGAATGGATTCATTGTTCCCGGATCGACGTTGATGTACGGATCTAGTTTTTGCATGGTGACACGCAACCCACGCATCTTCAACAATCTTCCAAGTGATGAAGCGGTCAAACCTTTTCCAAGGGAGCTAGCAACGCCACCTGTCACGAACACGTGCTTTGGCATTTTTGCTCTCCGTCCGCTCTCTAGGTTCTGTCGAAGAACCGTTTACCTCACGACGGGAGATAAGCATAACCTGCTTGCGGCTACTACCGAGAGCGCTTTGGCGCGACCTGACCAGCACCCGCTGTTTTATGACTGTCTCGCAACAATTCACGGGCATGTTCGAGCGCAGTTGCCTCGGCAACGCCTCCCGACAGCATTCTGGCGATTTCCGCAATGCGTTCTTCCTGGTCCAGCGTTGCAGCTTGCGCAAACGTCTTGCCACTGCGAACCGACTTGGAAACTTGAATGTGTGCATGACCAGCAGCAGCCACCTGAGGCAAATGGGTAACCACCAAAACTTGATGACGCTTGCCAAGTTGCGCCAGTGCTTGAGCAACCGCAACAGCAGCCTCGCCGCCAATTCCTGCATCCACTTCATCAAATACCAGCGTGTTCGGGCCCGATGACAGCACAAGTCGCAACGCCAACATCGTTCGTGCGAGTTCTCCACCGGAAGCCACCTTGGTCAGTGGCATGACTGGAGATCCAGGGTTGGCGGCCAGCAAGAACACCACCTCGTCACCTGGGTCTTGCCCTACCGAGACGTCGATGACCGCATGAGCCATGGCAAGTGTGCGTAAATGCTTTTGTACCTGTTGGGCTAATGGACCAGCGCCGTCTCGGCGGGCTTTACCCACTACCGACTGAGCCGCTTCCAGTTTCCGTACCGCTAGCGCACGTTCTTGATCGAGCGTTGCAGCACGTGCTTCGAACGATTCCAACTCTGCCAAACGCACGGCGCTCTCTTCACCAAACTTGATTACCTCAACAAGTGAGTCGCCATATTTTCGGCGCAAGTCGACCAGCAGTTGTCGGCGCTGACGAACTGCATCCAGTCGTGCCGGGTTTTCTTCAATCGATTCGGCTTCATCGCGAATGTCTGCTGAAACGTCTTCCAACTCGCCCTGTAGTGCCTTCAGCCTCGTCACGAAACCAGCGAATGGTTCCTTGTGGCTGAGCGCTGAAATGGCTGTTCCCAAGTTGTCTGTTGCTCCAGACTCTTCTGCCAAAGACGCAATGGCTTTCCATAATGCCTCGCGATAGTTCACCGCATCTGCGAGAACATCTTCTTCGCGTGACAGCACTTCGTCTTCATCGGCGCCCTGCAGACCAGCTTCAATGATTTCGTTCGCCTGGAACCGAAGCAGGTCAATTTCGCGTGCCCTCATGCGGTCGTCACCGCCAAGTGTTGCAAGCGCCGCATCTATTTCAGTCACCGCTGCCCGTGCGCTGCGCAATGGTTCAAGATCGACCTTGGCATACGAGTCGAGTGCTTCGCGTTGCGCCTTTGCCCCAAGCAAACTCTGATGCGCATGTTGACCATGCATATCGACCAGATCGAGACCGTGTTCGGCCAACTGACCAACTGTTGCCAATCGTCCGTTTACATACGCGCGCGATCGTCCATCGAGAGGAATGGTTCGGCATAAAATAACTTCTTCTTCACCGAACACGAAGCGACCCTCGACACGCGCTTCAGTTGCACCAGGGCGGACCATTCCCGCATCGGCTCGCCCACCAACCAACAAGTTGATTGCTTCAACAATCATGGTCTTGCCA
>CAITUB010000244.1 GCA_903895515.1 uncultured Acidimicrobium sp.
CGGTGACCACCGATTACGCAACTGCTCGGGCCATTTTTCTTGAACAAGACCCACAAGCGGGCATGCAAGCGTTTCTGTCGGGCAAAGTCAAGGTCGAAGGCGACATGACAAAAATGATGCAAATGCAAATTGCCATGCCGAAGGACGACTTAGCGGATCAGGTTGCGGCCGAAATTATGGCCATCACTTCAACGCTTTAATTTTCGGTTGAACGAACCAAACTTGCAGTGATGATTGCCGCGATGGTGGCGACTACGCCAATCAGCAATCCGTACGAGTAACTCACAACTTTTCCGCTGCTTTCCGTAATGTCGTGCACGGCAATCATGAGCGCTCCACCGAGCACAGCGCCCATCTGGGACATCAGTTGCTGCATCGCGCTTGCTACTCCCATATCGCTTTCTTTCACCGATGCTGCAAGAAGCGCTGTTAACGATGGTGCTGCAATTCCCATACCGAAGCCGGTGAGCGAAAGTCCAAGTACAACTTTCCAATCACTGTTTGGCGACTGCACCGAGATCAGCGCAACCATTGCAAGAAGAATCATGAATGCGCCAAGCATTCCTGTTTTTCGTTCGCCCAACTTGCCAACGAAAAATCCTGCAAATGGAGCAATGAGCGAAAAGGTCAACGGACGCGAAATAACGAGCCAACCAATGTGCGATGGTGAATAATCCAATGCGTTTTCCAGCATCTGCGGAACTAACAAGAAACTTCCCATGTATGCCATGTTCATGAGCCCCTGGGTGACAACAGGAAATGCAACGTTGCGAGTTTTTAGCCACTTCACTGGCATCAACGGATCATTTGCCACTGTTTCAACTCGATAGAACAACAACAACGCACAAATTCCTGCGATTCCGGCACCAAGCGTTTGCGGGCTTGTCCAACCCCACGAATTACCCCGGTTGATAGTGAGCAAGATAAGCACAGCACCAGCGCCAAGCGTGAGTGAACCCTTCACATCAAATCGAACATTGTCACGACGATCAGTTTCTGGCAACAATCGCCACGAAACTAATGCTCCAAGCAAACTCAACGGGGCCTGAACAAAGAAGATCACCCGCCAACCAAATATTTCAACAAGTGGTGTACCTGCAACTACACCAATTACAGGAGCGCCAGCTGTAACAAAACTCCAATAGCCAAGCGGACGCACACGCTCATCGGCACGAAACATCCGATTGATGTACGCCATTGCGGAAGGTCCTGTTGCAGACCCGGCTGCGGCGCTGAGCGTGCGAAACCCAATGAGCGAAATGTCGTTCCATGCGAAGGCACTTGCTAAAGAAAATATGGCTGCGCCTACAAGCCCATAAACAAACACTCGCTTGTGGCCCCAGAGGTCTCCTGCTTTGCCAAATGCCGGACCAACTACGCCGAACGCCAGAAGCGGACCAGTAATTGTCCAACTCATGATGGTGACCGTGCTGCCCAAGTCGTCGGCAACGGTTTTAAGCGACACCACTAACAACGTGATGGTGAAGCTCACCGTGAACACACTGGCAAGCAATACGCCAAGCGTGGCTTTGCGATGAGTGAGTCCGACTCGTTTGGTAATGCGATGCTTCAGCAGCGCAGACCACGGAATGACCGAGATTTCGTCAACTCCACCAGAGTCAATTACCCCAGGCTCATTATGTGCAGAAGGCGGAAGATGTTCGTCACGTTGCACGGCTTACACCGTACTTGCGTGGACTACGACGAGGGGATATTCAGATGCAATTATCGATTACGGAAAGACAAGATCGACAGTTGCACCACGTGCCACCATCGCATTATTTTTCACTGATTTTCCAGCAATCAAGGCTTGCTTCAACTTGCTCTTTTGATTGCCTGTGACACTTCCCACAACGAAGCCAGCGTCTTGCAAGCGCTTTTGCACCGTATCTAGGTGATTTCCAACAAGGTATGGAAGCTTCACTAAGTCTGGACCAAGCGAAATTGAATACGCAATACCGGTATCGCGCGCCACTTTTTCACCAGGAATTGGTGATTGTGCGCCAATTAAACCCTTGTCGGCGCCGTTGCTCTTTGCCGCAGGAGTCTCAACCAATGTCAATCCCAAATCTGCAACAAGCTTTTGTGCATCTTCAAGCTTGAGTCCAACGATTGTTGGAACTTCGCGCTGTGCTGGTCCAACAGAAACCAGCAAATCAATTGCTGTTCCCTTCAGTAATTGATCTCCAGGATTTAGACCGGGCTGTTCTGGAACATTCCAGCTGATCACAATTCCTGCAGGAACATCTTCGCTTGCAGTATCGCGTGGAGTAACAGCAAGACCAAGTGCGGTGAGCTGATCGATTGCCGACTGCGACTCTGCTCCAGAAACATCAGGCAGTGTTGCAAACGTTGGTCCTTCTGAAACCACGATGGTCAGCGTTTGACCTTCCTTCAACTTTGATCCTTCAGCAGGTTCAGTTCGAACTACAGACCCTGCAGGAATGTCATCGTTGCGTTCTGACGTAACAACAATTGTCCATCCATTTGACGCAATTAAGTTACGTGCTTCGCCTTCAATGATTCCGGCAAGCGGCGGAATGGTGTGTGCTTGTTTCACCACAACACGGAAGCCAACTACGCCTGCGACTACTAGTGCGATCACAGCGCCAATCACCCACAGGCGCTTATGCCGGCGCACTTCGCCTTCGGAGGCAACAACAATTGGAGTTTCCTGAGTGCCGTCTTTAATTTTCAGCATTGATCCTGATGGATCGACTGCTGCAGCAATGGGAATCGTCACATCTTGTGTTTCATCAATTTTTGGACGTGCAATTTCACCCGTGTGCTCTGCCTCTTTTTGTTCAATGAGTTGAGCGAATGAACTTGCAGCAAGTGGTTCAATTGGCGTTGGAAGTGGCATCTTTTCTGCAATGCCTGCCAACGCTTTTCCAAAATCCAGTGCGGTGAATCGCTCGGCGGAATCTGGACGCCCAGCGCGCTCAAGCGGAGCTGCAATTGGTCCGAGGTCTGCAGAAACAGGTAGCAGTTTTCCAACACGATTCGACAACGTGATTGCAGCAGTGTCTCCGCTGAATGGCAATGTGCCAGTAATTGATTCAAGCAGTGTCGTCGCAAGTGAGTACACATCACTTTGTGCACTCGGTTGTTCACCTGCAGCAATTTCTGGCGCTGCATAGTTGGCTTGCTCAACACTCATCTTCTCGGCAATGACCATTCGCTTTAGTCCAAGACCGGCAAGGCGCACTCGACCGTCATCTCCAATGAAAATATTTGCCGGACGCACGTCACCATGCACCCAACCTTTGCCATGAATGAAGTGCAATGCGCGGCATACATCTAGACCTGCAACAAGGGCTTGCGAAGGAGTTAAGCGACGACCACGATCCAATATTTGGCGCAATGTTCCACCGCTGTAACTTTCCAAAACCGTAAATACATACAGCGTCCCTGCAATGGTTTCTGTGCCCCAATCCTCTATCGAAGCAAGCGATGCATGCGACATCCCCGCGAGCATCTGTGTCTGGCGCTTAAACACCTCCACACCATCGGTGGCGGTAAGCACACCAGATTCCAGATCGACAAGCGTCTCTGCTGCTGACAGTCGCAAGACCAACTTTTTGCGCGAGCGAATATCGGTTGCTTCAAATACGTCCGAATTCCCAGATCCTCCGCCAAGCGGTGCATCTATGCGGTATCGGTGCGCGAGTACTGCGCCAATCATCGAATCTGTACCTGCCATGTGTGAACTAAATCTAGTCGTTTTACTCTCCGCATGAATAACGGATAGCCCTAGAAATAAGCGAGAATAGAGGCCATGAAGCTTGACCCAAAACTTTTGTTAGCCAGCATGGGGATTTCAGCAGGCATCGTGCTTTTTGTTATGGGATTGAACACTGGACTTACGGGTCGTGATGCTACGAATCTGCCTGATGCGATTGAAAATATTTCTCCCGGACAAGGAGAACGAGTTCTTCGGCAATCACAAATCATTGTCGACTTCATTGATGGCTACGAAGCAACAATGTTCATTGACGGAATCGAACTTCCAACTACTCGTCTTGACGAATTAGTAACGAGTGGAACTGTTCCTGCACCTGGTGCTCAAATTGACTTACCGCCTACCGCAATTTATGACCCAGGCAACTTCACCATTAGTTACTTGCCACAAATTGGTGCTCCAATTGAAGAACTAAAGCAGGGCGAGCACACTGGCAAGGTCAAATTTTGGCTCACCAATCAAGCCGACAACAAAGTTCGCGTGTATACCTGGAAGTTTTATACCGACTAATTGACGAGTGCGCGGTATTCGCTAGCAGTCAATAAGCCTTCAAGTGTTTCGTCGTACGACATTTGCACTTCGTACAACCATCCTGACCCATATGGATCTGAATTCACTAGTCCGGGTTCTGTTGCAAGTGACTCGTTAACAAGAACCACGCTGCCACTTACTGGTGAGTAAATATCGCTGACGCTTTTACTGCTTTCAACTTCAACCGCACTTGCACCAGACTGCACTGACTGACCAACAGTTGGCAATTGCACATGCACAATGTTGCCCAATGCATCCTGCGCAAGATCGGTAATGCCAATTCGTGCAGACTCGCCATCAATCAGCACCCACTCGTGCTGTCGGGTGTAGCGCAATCCATCAGGAATGTTCACACACTCAACTTAGCCAAAGGCACGAACTCCACGCACCTTAAACGTGCGATACGGGGCTTGCTTGTTCGCCGACAACGTTTGCACACGGTCGAACTGTTGACCATCATTGAAATACTGCGTCCACGCTTCCGTCCCGTTGTAGTCAGACGAAGTCCAGTAGTAGCCAATATCAAAACCCCCGACTGGTGTTGGTTCGCGATTCACCCGATTTTGTGCGAGCACTCGCCAAGCCAGGTTCAGTTCGCCCGATGAAGGCAAAAACCAATCGGTCAGCCCATTACATGCTTGCGAACGCACCAATGCCGCAGCATGACTCCTGGTTGCCCCATATTTCTGAACGATGAGATCGGTATTTGCTTTACCCATACCAATTGCTTTTGCACGCACTCGATCAATTTGCAATGCATGGATACCTTGCACACCACCTACTGGCTTAAATGGAACTCCAGCAATTTCGCAACTGGCAGGAGCAGCTTCTAGATATCTGCCCCACGACTGCATGGAACCGGCATCGTAAAACACCACGCCACCACCTGGACCAATATCGCCAACTGCGCAACTCACACCCGCAGAACACTGTGCATTTTGTCGAACCGAAGAAACCACTACAGGCCGTGGAGGTGTTTCAGCGCCTGCAGGAAATGCTCGCACTGATACCACGCCAAATTTTTGCGATGCAAATGATCCTTGGTGATACGGACTCATGACGAGATCTTTGTTTCCGCTTAGCCCCCTAATGATTCCATTTGCATCGGTGAACTTCGTTCCATCTTGAAACTGTTGATACCACGCAAATGTTGCGCTCTGTTCCGACGAAGACCAGATGACTCCTCGATAAAAGCGTCCAGCACCACCGAGCTTCCAATAGTTATACAACGCGTCAAGTTCATCTACAGATGGAATGCTCCAACCAGATCGAATCTTTCCGGCAATGCTCGCCACTCCAAATTTCTCCAACATCAACTGTGTATTTTTTGCTCCCATACCAATTTCCATTGAACGTAAGCGCAGCATGGCGGCAGATAGTCCATCTTGGCCATCTATATATAACGACTCGCGCGGACCCCAATTCGACCCAAATGCCTTTGGTTCCATACGTGCTTCAAGAAAACGACCCCACCACTGCTGTGAGCCAGCGTCGTAGAACACCACGCCGCCGCCTGGGCCAATCATGCCAACTGCACATCCTTCGCCGCTTTCCTTGCAGGTTGTTGCGGCCTGTGCTGGCTGAGCGATTCCAATCAACCCAGCAACGAACAAAGTCATCACAACTACTAATCGGCGCATGCACTCACCGTAATTCATAACTCTCAAAAGAGTTTCCCAGAGACATCCAAAATTCACACAACAAGGGGTGACACATTTACCCAGCTTCACCTCGAGTTTTGCAATACGATGAGGGTGCACATTGTTGCCAGTGCAAGAAAACATGGCATCCAAGATTCTGATATCAACCATGCAGTGCGACACGCACACCTCGGTGAAATGAAAACAACAAACGATTCAGAAAATGCCGGTACAGATTTCAAGGAGATGTCCGACGAGGAAATTGAAATTCTTCGTCAACGATGGCTCTCACGAATTCCTGAAGCAGATGATGAGCCTTGCTCCTTTTGTCTATGGATGGAGCAAGTTGAATACAAATCTCTTTGCGAAGAGGAGAAACGGGTTTACCTTCAGGCTGCTACGCAAAAGGCTCAAAAAAATTTGGAAGAATAATTTGAGTGCGTAAGCCACCAAGTGGGCTTACAGACATGGACAACGTTCCCTCATGTCGTTGCACAATTGACGAAAGAATTGATAGTCCCAAACCGAAGCCCCCGCCCGTTTTTGAATGTGCACGGTCGAATCGCTGAAAACCCTCTCTAGTGCGTGCATACAGTTCAGCACTCAATCCGGGACCAGCATCATCAAACACCAAGATTGCTTGTCCATCTATTTTAGAAACAACAACGTCAACCTCTGCATCTTCGGGAGTATGACGCGAAATGTTAGAAAGTACATTCGAGATCATCCGAGAGAGTTGCTCGCTGTTTCCCGCGACCATCACATTGCCTGCAATTGTTGACTTCACAATTCTGTTTTTATGTTGCTCTGAAAAATCCCGCACATGAATTGCGGCTAACAAAGAAATGTCAACAGACTCTGTCATTTCTTGCTGAACTTCGCCTAGTTCAGCAAGAAGCAAAAGGTCATTGATTGTTTGGGACATTCTCTGCGATTCACCAACAAGTCTGCTCATCGCACGTTCGCGTTGTTCTTCTGAAAGTTCCTGTCCGCTATTGAGAATTTCGATATATCCGCGAATCACTGTTAATGGAGTTCGTAACTCATGTGATGCATCGCCGAGAAATTCTCGCATTAATTCTTCAGATTGTGCTCTCGTCTCCACCGCAGACTTCAACGAATTCACCATGGCATGCAAAGAAGTTGAAAGCTGTCGAATTTCACTAGACCCGACAGCAGGTGCGAGTTCTTGATCTAAATCGCCTTCTGCAATCCGTTGTGCATCACGTGTTACACGGGCAATTGGCAGAAGTGCACGGCGAATTAACCAATACACAAGGACAACCATAAATAGAGCAATCAGCAAGGAAAGCTGAATGCTTCGCATAAGTGACTTGCCAAATTGATTATTAACACTCGACAATGAAGTGCCAACCACCAACCATTCGCCATTACCCGTGGAATACGCCTCAATTCGTAATTTCACTTCCCCCGATTTAGTCATTGGCTCTTCAGCAGCCTGCGTGACTTCAGCAATGCTGAGTAGCGGAAGCTTTATGGTTTCAGTTCCATCGCGAGATTCCACCAATACAACTGGTTCGCTGTCGTCAAAGAAGAGCATCGCGCTAATCGGAACCGGACTCGAATCTGCAATTGCAAGCACTGCCGAAACATCTTGTGCTGGATCATTTTTCACACTTGAGATCGCATCGCCGAGCACGCCGTCCAAAGTGTCAATGGCTTCCTGGCGAGCGATAAGCGCGCTCGATCCTCCAATTACTCCTCCACCGAAAACGAATACCGCGCCAACCAATAGGGCCAGCCGAGATCGCAGCTTCACGCTCTGTCTACCAATTTGAAACCAATTCCACGGACAGTCACGAGCATGTTGTCAATTTCTGGAGACATTTTCTTTCGCAAATATGAAATGAATGTTTCTACGACTGTTGTACTGGAATCAAAATCAATTCCCCACACAGCATCTAATAATTGTTGCTTTGTCAGCACTCTGTTTTTATTTTCCATCAGATACTCAAGTAATCGGAACTCGGTAGGTGATAGGTCAATGGCATTTCCCGCACAAACGACTTCGTGCCGTGCAACACTGAGCGAAATCGTCCCACACACCAACGCGGAATCACTCTCACCGTTTACGCGACGCAAGACTGCCGCAACGCGAAGCAACAACTCTTCCAAGCCAAATGGCTTCTTTACATAGTCATCTGCTCCAAGCTTCAGGCCTGTAACAGCGTCTTCGCGTTCATGCCGAGCGGTCAGCAATATCGCAGGCGTCGTAATACTGAGTGAACGCATTTTCCGCAGCACTTCAAAACCATCCATCTTGGGCATGTTGACATCCAAAATCACCAAGTCAGGCCTATCGCTACGAATTCGATCAAGTGCCATCTGCCCATCCCTAGCCCTCATCGTGAGGTAGCCAGCAAGGTGTAAAGCATCTTCAACGGTGTCGCAAACCGCCTCGTCGTCGTCAGCTACCAAAATCCGGGGTGCAGCCATAAACCAAACCTACAACTCCGACCAACTCCCCACTTCTCTCCTTCTCAATTCACAGGATTCCCACAAGTTCATTCTTTATGGTGAAGTACAAGAAACCCCCATAGAGGAGAAACCATGAAACAGATTGCAAAGAAATCATTGGTGGTCACAACCATCGCCCTCGTAATGTCAAGCGGAGCAACAGTTGCGCTCGCCGATAATTCTTCATCGACAACAATCCCAACATCTTCTGTACCAACTTCATCAACTTCAGTACCTAAAAAGCATGATGAATCTAAGCCAACGCCTGAACAACGTGCTGCTTACGCAACTGCGATTCAGACATATCGCGTTGCATTTCAGAACTACAACAAATCAAAAATGGCAATCGAAAAAACATTTCTTGAAGCTACGCGTACTGCAAACAGCACTCGCAAAGCAGCTCGAGAAGCAGCAGTAACAGTCCAAGAAAAGAAAGCGGCATACACAACTTTCACTACAGCAATGTCTGCCGCACATGCTGCGCGTGCTTCAGCACTTACTGCGCTTGGCAGTCCCCCTGTCAAGCCAGTAAAGGCTGGAGAAAGCAACAATTAATTTCTTCTGACAAAGAAAAACCCGCCCCGTTTAGACGGGGCGGGTTTTTTGTTTTTATACAGCTGGTATCGAAAGTGTGAAGGTGGAGCCAACACCAACTTCAGACGTCACACTGGCATCGCCACCGTGCAACAACGCAATGTGTCGCACAATTGCAAGACCAAGACCTGTTCCACCAGTTCCACGACTGCGAGCATCATCAACGCGATAGAAACGCTCAAAGACTCGTCCTAAGTGTTCAGCAGCAATTCCAGGACCATTATCGGCAACCGAAATAAGCATTCGGCCTTCTTCACGTCGTACTTCAACTTTTACTATTGACCCCTGGTCGCTGTACTTCACCGCATTGTCGATCAAGTTTCCAACCGCGGACACCAGCTGTGCCCGATCGCCAATAACCGACATATCAGGATTGTCTTCAACCACGATCATTACTGATTTCGCCAACGCAGCGCTACGAATGCGGCCGACTGCCTCGTCAATCACACGCGCAGTGTGTATGGACTCGCGCTTCGAAAGGCCATCGAATTCAATTCGAGCTAGATCAAGCAGGTCGTTTACGGTCTCATTCAAACGAGTGACTTCATTCAAAATGATTTCTGCCAATCGCGCTGACTCTGACTCGCCCATTTCCGCAATGAGGTTCTCAGCCATCAGCGAGATTGCACCAATTGGAGTGCGCAATTCGTGACTGATGTTGGCAACGAAATCGGTACGCACACGGTCAATCATCAATCGCTGAGTGATGTCTTCGACAATGGCCGCAGCACCACCGTCGGCGAGCATTACCGTGGCAATTTCAATAGAGCGAATCACTTGGTCACCAAATTCGAGCTCTGTTTGACCGATGGTGCCGTTGAGCGCTTCTCTCAACAGTCCCTCAAGACTGTCCACAAACAAAATGTGATCGTCCGATTGCGGTGTAAACAGGCTGTCTGCAGCGCTGTTGCTCCACATATTGGAACCATCACTCGACATCACCACAACGCCAAGTGGCAATGCATCCATGGATGCACTAATGCGAGATAGGGACTGAAATTCTTCTTCGGAAAGTTGATGGACAGGCGTTACTGGTTCAGCATCCTTGCGCTTTAACCATGCCATACGACCCTCGTTTCTTCCAGCAATGAAAACTACCAGCCGATCGAGTGCCAATTCCCTTCTTTAATTGGGCGTACGGTATGTCCATGACGAACTCCACTCCACACTCGACACTTACCTGCGAGGCATGCCGCATCATTGACAAAACCGACGGAATTGAAGATGGCAAGCTTTTCAGCCTTTCCCATTGGAAAGTCACGAATGAGCGGACACATTTTCAGCATGCTCGCGAAGTACAGGACCGGGTTTCAGATCGCATTACAGGTTTTGCTGGGTCTCTGAATTTTGTCTATCTCCATACAGTGTGGTTCATTATTTGGATTGCACTCAATGTTGGCCTAGTTGGTGCATCATTGCAGTTCGATAAGTATCCGTTCGGCTTGCTCACAATGATTGTGAGTCTTGAGGCCATCTTTCTCTCCACATTCGTGATGGTGAGTCAAAATCGTCAGGCAGCACGTGCCAACATTCGTTCACAAGTCGACTTTGAATCCAATCTGCAGTCACTCATATGGTTAGTCCACATGGCTCAACAATCAAATGTAGATATCGCGCACGTCGACAAATTGTGTGCGGAAGCAATTGCTGAATCCCGCAAAATGGCATAACTAATTTGGCAAACCGCGCCTAATTCGCGCGGCACACATCGGGTCATGAATATTGGCCCGTCTTTACAGCGTCAACATATGTTGATAACCTCATGCAGATGAAATCGCAGGTTCGTGAGCTCAGCGCTTCAGAAGCTGCCCTTTTTGACATTCGAATGCAGAAGGCGATTTTTGAGCGAAATGCTTTGAAGTGCGTCAAGAGCGCTCGAAAAGCCGGAGTCTCTTGGCGCAATATTGGGGCTGCTCTCGGAGTTTCTGCCCAAGCAGTCCATCGTAAGTATTCACCGCATATTTGATACTGCCACGCACCCATTGAGTACCTTGACGGCATGACGAATCGCGACAACCTGCATGCCAAGGTGCGCGCCATTCTGGAAAAAGCCAACCATCCAAACACTCCTCAGGCCGAAGCAGAGACCGCGTTAACACTCGCCTTTCGTTTAATGCAGAAGTACGACATTGACGAAAGTTCAATTAGTAAGAGCACGTTCGATAACGAAACGGTGAAATCGAAAACCTTTACGATCACCGGCCAATATCGGGTGCGGCGCGGAACGCTGTTGTGGAATATTGCCAATGCAGTTTCCTGTCATTCATACCGCGACATGATGGAGCCCAATCCAACACAAGTCATCATGGTTGCCTTCGGTACTGAAAACGATCTCTTCTCACTCGAGGCGCTGTACACCGCTGCCGACTTACTCGCGGCGCGGTCTATTCCTTCAGGTGACCGCCGTTTCAAAACTTCGTGGTGGCGCGGGTATTGCGAAGCCATTGGCGCAAAGCTTGCAAAAGAACACCAGACCATTGCCAAAGAGTCTCCTGGTGTTGGGTTGGTGCTCGTTGAGCGTGCCGAACGCGCACGACGTTTCATGGTGCAGAACACCCCGCACCTGCACAGCAACACCAGCAATTACCGCAGCGACCGCGAAGCTTTTGGTGCTGGCCGCCGCGCAGGACAACAGTTTTCAAGTGGGCGCAATAGTTTCGGCAATTCCAGTCGACAATTAGGAACTGGCAGCAATGGCTAGTTCCGAGGCGATGCGTGTGTATGCGGCTGAAGATGCGCTTGAGAAAAGCTCTCCAACGCGAGCACTCAGTATGAATGATGCAACAGCATGGATTACCACCATTGCCGAAAACGAAGACTTAGACCCACCTGCGCTTGTGCGACAGAAAATGTCGAGCGATTTGCTTGGGCTGGCATTTAGCGACGAGTGGTGCATTGCAGTGCGCAAGGCAAAGCCGACTCAACTGTTGTTGTTGCACGAACTGGCCCATTTGGCATGTGCCAATAAGGGACATGGCGCTGAGTTTCAGCGTCAACTTGTGGAGTACGTGCGTAAATACGTGTCGATAACGCACGCAGCCGAGTTGGCTCAACTACTTAAATAGAGCCGGTATCGAGCAGTTTTTGAAATGCATCTGCCTGAATCATGGGAATACCCAATTCAGTGGCCTTTGTAACTTTTGAAGCACCTGGGTCTTCGCCAACCACTACGCAATAGGTTTTTGCACTTACTGAACCCGGAGACTTTCCACCGCGATCTTTAATTGCAGCTTCGGCTTCTTCGCGCGTAAACCCTTCGACACTTCCTGTGACCACGATTGCTTTGCCAACCAGGTTTTGCGGAAGGTCAC
>CAITUB010000245.1 GCA_903895515.1 uncultured Acidimicrobium sp.
CTCGCTCCAGCGACGACCCTCAAGAATACGTCCGGTGAATTCGTCAACAATTTTGATTTCACCGTCTTGAACGATGTAGTCCTTATCGCGGTGGTACAACACGGCTGCTTTCAACGCAACTTGCAATTGGTGCACCAAGTTTTGTTGCACTTCGTCATACAAATTGTCGATACCAAGTTGTTGCTCAACCTTTTCAATACCTGACTCGGTTGGAACAACGATTCGCTTATCTTCTTCTACTTCGTAATCAACGTCACGCGAAAGCGAGCGAACAATTGATGCGAATCGGTAGTACATCTTGGCCGCGTCTGCGATGCGTCCAGAAATAATGAGCGGCGTGCGTGCTTCGTCGATGAGGATGGAGTCAACTTCGTCGACAATTGCAAAATGGTGACCGCGTTGCACCTTTTCTTCTTTGGTGCCGGCCATGTTGTCGCGCAAGTAATCGAAACCAAATTCATTGTTTGTGCCATAGGTAATGTCTGCGGCATAGTCGCGACGCTTTTCTGAAGGCGATGTACGCACACCAGGAATGACGAGTCCAACTTCAAGGCCCATCCAGCGATGAATGCGACCCATCCACTCAGCGTGAAAACGAGCCAAGTAATCGTTCACCGTAATAACGTGCACACCTTTGCCCGACAACCCATTCAGGTAAGCAGGCAGTGTTGAAACCAGAGTTTTTCCTTCACCAGTTCGCATTTCCGGAATCCATCCAGCGTGCAGTGCTGCACCACCCATGAGCTGAACATCGAAGTGCCGCTGACCAATAACGCGCGAGGATGCCTCGCGAACGACCGCGAATGCTTCCACCATCAGATCATCAACGTCTTCGCCGCGCTCTAGGCGCTGACGGAATTCAGTGGTTTTGCCCTGCAACGCTGTATCGGAGAGCAGTTTGAGTTCGGGCTCAAAGGCGTTGATATCGGGCACCAGCGAAGCAAGCGCCTTGACCTTTTTGCCCTCGCCGGCACGAAGAATGCGATCTAGTAGTGCCATGCAGTCAATGATCCTACCTGCGCCGTGCTGGGGCGGGAGTGGCAGCCACGGCAATACAGACAACCCTCGCAGCCCCCGCTAGGTATAACGCGCGCTTAGCCATTCGCATTGTTGCGCCAGTTGTCACCACATCGTCCACCACTAAAACAGTGGCAGGAATGCTCATCGGTCGCGCGCGAAGTGCTACCCCAACCAACCGTTGCGCCCGACTATGCCCCGTTTGATGACCAACTGTTTCCCGTCCTAAAAGTTTGCGAACAGGCACACCAAGTGACTTCCCAACGATGCGTGCAAGTGTTTCTGCTTGATCATGACCGCGCGCCACTCGTCGTTCACGCGTTGTTGGCACCCATGTCACGACATCAATACGTCTGGTTTCTGGGATAGTACGCAACGTTACAAGAAGCCGTTCAGCAAACATCGTGGCAACTGCACGTTGATTTCTATATTTGAACCCCAGCATTAAATCTCGTGTCAGACCAACATATGAAAGCGCAACAACTGCATCACTGCAGTGAGGAGGTGCATACAACGCGATTGTGGCGGCACATTGAGCGCACGTATTGCGAGTTGATTGTCCACATCCAGCACATCGATAAATAAACAACCCCACGCTCCTTTGCATAGAGGACTACGGTTGGGCAATGCCGAATTACTTCACTGCCCCATTGCGCGATCGACCGATACAACGCCTTACGCGATGTGTGTTCGGGCTCGTGCTGTTCGGAATTGGTGTTGGCATGCAAAAGCAAGGACACATGGGTCTTGCTCCGTGGGACGTATTCCATGACGGCTTAAGCAAACAAATTCACTGGCCGTTTGGACGCGCGCTTATCCTCACGAGTTTTTTAGTGCTCTTCCTGTGGATTCCGCTTCGTCAAAAGCCAGGCATCGGAACACTGCTGAACGCAGTTGAGATTGGCCTTGTTGCTGGCGTAGTCATTGACATCATCCCGCGCGCAGATGCATTGCCACTGCGCATTGCGCTCATGCTTGGCGGCATCGTGATATTAGGAATTGGTTCTGGCATGTACATCGGTGCCGGACTAGGACCAGGACCGCGAGACGGATTGTTCACCGGTCTTGCACAGCGCGGCATCAAAGTCAGCCGCGCACGCACCATCGTTGAAGTGTGCGTACTCGTTGTTGGATTTGCGCTTGGCGGATCAGTCGGAATTGGAACGCTGGTATTTGCGTTCGGCATCGGACCAATTGTTGCTCGCACGCTCCCATTGCTGCACCTTGAAGCACTCACACCGAGCACCCAAGATGAGCAATGGGGCGAATAGCGAATTAGTAGCGGTATGCCTCTGGCTTGAACGGGCCACTTGGCGCGATGCCTAGGTAGTCAGCCTGCTCGTCGGTCATTTTCGTAAGCACTGCACCAAGCGCGTCAAGGTGCAATGACGCAACCTTTTCGTCAAGGTGTTTTGGCAACACGTACACACCAAGTGGATAGTTGTCGAGATTGCCGAACAACTCCATCTGCGCAATGACTTGGTTTGAGAACGAGCAACTCATCACGAAGCTTGGGTGGCCTGTTGCGCAACCAAGGTTGACCAATCGTCCTTCTGCAAGCACGATCACAGCGTGTCCGTCCTCGAAAGTCCAGAGGTCGGTTCCAGCCTTGAGTTCGTCGCGGACTGCGCCACTGCGTGCAAGACCAGCCATGTCGATTTCGTTATCAAAGTGGCCAATGTTGCACACAATTGCGTTGTGCTTCATGCGGGCCATGTCATCAACCGTGACGATTGCTTCGTTGCCAGTTGCAGTAACAAACACATCTGCAGTTGACACCATGTTTTCTAGCGTGTCGACCTGGTAGCCCTCCATCGCTGCCTGTAATGCATTGATTGGGTCAATTTCGGTGACGATCACTCGTGCGCCTTGTCCGCGAAGGCTTTGTGCACAACCCTTACCTACGTCGCCATATCCACACACCACCGCTGTTTTTCCTGCAAGCATCACATCTGTTGCGCGGTTAATTGCATCAATGAGCGAGTGACGACAGCCGTACAAGTTGTCAAACTTCGACTTGGTCACACTGTCGTTCACGTTGATGGCCGGGAACAACAATTCGCCCTTTTCTGCCATCTTGTACAAACGCTTTACACCCGTGGTGGTTTCTTCAGTGACGCCCTTAATTCCCTTTGCCATCACTGTCCACTTTTTCGGATGGGTCTTCAACGTGCGCTGAAGCAATCCGAGCACAATGGCCAACTCTGGGTTGGAAGCAGATGTTGGATCTGGAACGACGCCGGTTGCTTCATACTCAACACCCTTGTGCAACAACATGGTTGCGTCGCCACCGTCATCCAAGATCATGTTCGGTCCGTCGCCATCTGGCCACGTCATCATCTGGTCGGTTGCCCACCAGTACTCTTCAAGCGTTTCGCCCTTCCAAGCAAATACTGGAACGCCGTTTGGTTCGTCGACAGAACCATTTGGCCCAACAACAACTGCGGCTGCTGCATGATCTTGAGTTGAGAAAATGTTGCAACTTGCCCAACGCACTTCAGCACCAAGCTCAATGAGCGTTTCAATTAATACTGCGGTCTGAATGGTCATGTGCAACGAACCAGAAATTCGGGCACCCTTCAGTGGCTTTGTTTTGCCAAATTCCTTGCGCAATGCGCGAAGGCCTGGCATTTCATGCTCGGCTAGATGAATTTCCTTACGACCAAATGGGGCGAGGGAAAGATCGGCGACGCGCCAATCACGTCGTTGTGCAAATGAAGACATAGAAACTCCTTAAACGAAGGTGGGATGAATACTCTCCGCAACGATTCTTCGTTCGAGCTCTGTGTGCTCTGCGGCATCTACCGCGACGGATTCCTCGACCAACATTACAGGAATACCCTCACGCACCATGTATTTACGGTGCAGTCGTGGGTTATACAAAAATGCATCAGAGGAAAAGTAAAACAATGGACCTTTGTCTTCTGGGCAAGCCAGAATTTCAAGCAATTTTGAGTCGAGTGACATACGGCAAGACTAGGCGGTAATGACAGACAGCAACTCAGCGACATGCGTATCGCATTCGTCACGCGTGCTGGCTTCAAGATTCAAACGGAGCAACGGTTCTGTATTGCTTGGGCGAACGTTGAACCACCATGATCCACAATCCACGGTCAAGCCGTCCAGGTGATCTTGAGTGTGATCGGCGAAATCGCGACCAATTTGAGCAATCACTTTGCCAATGTCGGCAACGGTGGTATTGATTTCACCGCTTGAGGCATAGCGCTCGAGCGGTTTGCGGATTTCAGACAATTTGTTTCCTGTACGGCACATTTCGCCAAGAATTCCCATGCTGGCAATGAGCCCGCTGTCTGCACGGTAGTTGTCTGCAAAGTAGTAGTGACCTGAATGCTCGCCGGCGAACACCGCGCCAGTTTCAGCCATGATTTGTTTCATGTAACTGTGACCATTTTTGGTACGGATTCCTTTACCACCGTGTTCAGCAATGATTTCAGGAACCGCGCGCGAACAAATGAGGTTGTACAAAATGGTTGCGCCAGGGTTCAGACGTAGGAATCGTGTTGCAAGTAGAGCAGTTGTCGTGCTTCCCGACATTCCCTGACCTAGTTCATCGACAAGAAACACGCGGTCGGCATCGCCGTCAAAGGCAAGACCAACGTCGAAGCCTCCGGCCAACACACGCGCCATGAGGTCGCGCTGATTGGCCGTCTGCAATGGGTCTGCAGGGTGATTCGGGAACGTTCCGTCGAGTTCTCCGTACATCACCTCTAGTTCGAAATCGGCAAGTCGCTCAAAGACCGCAGGAACAACTAGCCCACCCATTCCATTTGCCGTGTCGGCAACGATGCGCAACTTTCGCAACTTGTCACTAGCAATAAATTTCACAACATGATCGGCAAACTCCGACAGCATGTTGACGTGGTTCAGTGTTCCTGCTGTGGCAGCGAATGCAGGCTCGCGACCGGCAAGCACTTCTGCAGCGAGTGCATGAATTTCTCGCAGACCGTTATCAATACCAATTGAACGAGCACCTGATAAGCAGCACTTGATTCCGTTGTACTGCGCCGGATTATGCGAAGCCGTAAACATCGCTCCAGGCGAATCAAGTTTTCCTGATGCGTAATACAACAGGTCGCTCGACGCGAGGCCCAAATTAGTAACGCTTACGCCGTGTGCAAGCACTCCCCGCTGGAATGCGTCAACAAGTTCTGGCCCACTTGGGCGCATGTCATGAGCGATGACGATGTGAGGTGCATTGGAAAACTTGGCAAACGCAACGCCAATTGCATATGCAACATCAGCATCGAGCTGATCGGGCACTATGCCACGAATGTCATAAGCCTTAACAATTGCATTGAGATCTGGCACGGCTGTAGAGACTACTCGGCTAGTTGTTTGCTGCGGCGTCGGGTTACAACGATCCACGCGATGCCAGCGAACGACAACAGATAGGCCAGATAGTCGCGCATATTCCAACCAAAATGCATGCTCACATTGGTGCTCGTTGGAATGACCACCATCATGTTCGGTGCAACTCGGTATGGGCCTTTTGCGCCGTCCACCTTCCAGTTAGGGAAATAACTCACTCGTACCAAAACTGGCACTCCAATTTTGTCGACTGTAAATTTCACACTCTCTTCACCAATGTTCACATTGCTCACCACCACAGGCTCAAGCGGAACTGGAGCCAGCGCGGTAGCTGGCTTCACCACATCGACTCGCCGGTTATTGGAATTCGGCTCACCTTCACGCTTTGTCTCATCAACTGCAACGTCAACGCGTGGCCACTCGCTCGGACCGTTATCGGCAACAGGAGTTGTCCACGTCTCTGGATGTTGAAACCAGCTTGTTCCAATTTCCAGCCACCGTTCGCGAGGATTGCTGGACGAAATATTCGCCACTACTGGTTGCACGGTTAGCGGAGTAACCACATCGCTGTTTGCCACTCGATACACCACCCACGGACCAGATCGCGCAACTTCGGTGAGTCCTTCTTGTTGAGATGCTTGGGCAATGGCTTCTGGAGTAAAGCCCATGAAGTACTTCACTCCAAGTTCCTGCATGTACCGCACACCAAGTGCTGCATCGTTGTTGTCATATCGAAGCTCGCGCACTGGATTGCTGCTTTGCTTTGACATGGCCGCTGCAGTAATGAAGTGGTACGGAGTACTGCCCGCAGCTTCAAAGAACAAACCTTCCATCGAGCTGATGCAGCCATCTGTCCAATATGGAAGCAACATAAGGCCCATGGTGGTTCCGTACTTATTCAATTCCCCATTGTTTTCCCAAAGCGCCCGCCCGCAACCCTGCGTCGAATCTGCACCCAACTTTTTCATTGTTTGAACAACGCCGTAATACTCGCCGTACGCGTTCTTCCCTTCATAACCCGTGAAGTTCCAACGCGCCCATCCATCGACGAATCCATCATTCGACGACTTCGTGCGCAGCGGTCCCCATACGTATTCGTATTTACCTGCAGAGTTCACTCGAGTTGAGCCAAACGGGAGCTCTTGGAAGCGGAACCCAATCGCAATAAGAACGAACAGCGCAAATCCAGTAAGGAGGGCAAGGTTAAAACTGAAACTGTCGCGAGGTTTTGCAATATCAAGCACAACTGGCACGCCTGATTCGCCTTGCGCAATTCGAGCAATGGACTTCACTCGCAAAGCAAAAGCAACGAGTTCATACAAGCCAATTACAAAGAGGAAATACCGCAGTAAATAAAAGAACGGCAGAATACGCGGATTCCACAACAGCCCAATCACAGGCAAACTATTGCGAGCAATAAACACTCCGGCCGCAAGCAACAACGTAAGCAAGGTCATCCACGTGCCTGCTTTATGTTTACGTCGAACAAGAGCTACTGCCCCAACGACTGCCAATGCGGTAAGTGAAACATCAAGCAGGATGTGGAGTGGGAAAAACATTTTCCAAAACGAATCCGTCACTCCGCTTGGCCGGGGCTCGTACTTCATGTCGGTCATGTAGGCATGGCTCGTCACAAATGGAATAACCCAAAACGATGACAGCAGAGCGGAAAGCGCAATGACTTTTGTACCAAACTGCAATGATTCCCGCTTGTTCCACACCACGAGCATGAGCGCTGCGCCGCCAAATACGAACAACAACACAATTCCATGACTTAACGCAGACAACGAAATGACAACGGCAGCAGAAACTCGGTGCTTTCCCGTGTCTAGGCCTTTTGCAAGTAACGCAAAGCCCAACATGGCAAGCGACAGCGCAATTGAGAACGAGAACTCTCCCGCCATCGTTGAGGCAATATTGCCCCCATAAATGGTGAAGCTTTCATCAAACAAAAAGATGGTTGCAGCAATGGCAAACAGTTCAGGAATCGGATAAGCAAACTTCGCAAACCGACCAAACAGCCAAGAGAAATACGGGAGCGTCAATATGCCGATGACGGCAATGATCTTGATGGCAATGCCATACGGCAAGATCACATCTAACAGCACAATCATCAGTGCTGGCACAACCATGTAGAACCGATAAATAGGAAGACCCGAATACCAGTCCATACTCCAACCCGACAATTTGAAATGCGTCAACAAATGGTCACGCAAATACGCCGGCGCCCATACGTGAGCTCCCATGTCTCCACCTGTAGGAATGTTGTTGCGCAAAATCAAATTTGGGTGAAGTGCAAGTAACAAAAAGATTGTGGGGCCAGCAACTGCAATAATTGTTGACAGCTTCTTCCAATAAGCCATGTTCAACTCGAACCGATTGATCTTGATGTCGGCTACATCTTCAGTCTGCGCATCGAAATCGACTTCGTCGTGCGTCACTTCGGGTTCCACATCGCCAAGCCTAGGTGTACCGCAACTCGCTAGCGAGTCAGTGCCATAACAACTAACGCCGTTGCATTAAACGCAATGTGCGTCACGATGGATAGCCCCAGACGCTTTGTTCGCGCAAAGCACACTCCCAGCACCAGTGCGAATGCAAAAAGTCCTGGGAATTCTGCAAGTTGCAGATGCACTGCCGCAAACCAAAACGAGGCGAGCATCACTGAAATTCGTGCCCCGTACGCAATACCTAAATTGTGTTGAATAAACCCGCGATACACCATCTCTTCGACGACAGGTGCGCAAATCACAACGATGACGACGAGCAGCACTATCCATGCACCGTGCGCCGCGTCAAACAAATCGTTTGCTCGTTTTTCGACTGCTTCACTGTTGAAGAGCGATGGAAATAGCCATTGAAACGGAAGCGTTACAACAACAACCAACAGCAATTGACTTGCGATCCCAAGTGGCACTCCCAAGAGATCTTTGACCTGAAAGTTCAGCGAGAAATCTTCAGCAAAATTTCCTGTTCCACGTTTTTGCGATTCCCAAAACATCACGCCCATGTATGGCAGCCAAAGCGCAAGTGCAGAAACTGCAAGCACCCATGTTGGGACAACATTGGCACCTGCGTAACCCAAAATAGAGATCACTAATGAACCAATTACGTTTGCGACAACGAACGTCAGGCCCCACACGGCAACTACTCGAGGCAGACGCCGTAGAAAGTGTAGAAGCCAGAGCAGATTTAGCCTGCGAGGCGATTTGGCACGATCAAGCGGAAACGATCGCGACGATCTTCCATTCTCCATCCGCCAGGAACCGTAAGGCGCCTACCGTGCTGCTCGCACAAGTCGTACGCATGTGGGTCGCTATCTTGCGTGAGATCATCAATCCAGACCAATGCGCGACTGTATTGATAGGTCAGCGTCATCGACGCTTCTTCTTTGCACACAGGACGAGAACACTTACGAGTCACGTTGTAAAACCTAATTCTTATGGCATATAAAAAGGTGGATTTGCGCGTCGGCGTGGCACCGCCAGGCACGACGAGACACCTTGCAACATCTGCCCGTAACATGACCCTGTGAGCAAACTCCCACCACCACCTCCACAGTCCAACAAGCGCAAGAACTCCCCACTTTCTTCAGGAAAGCCGGGCTCGTCAAAATCCGGTGCCAACAAGTCGGGCAAAGAGCGCTCGTCCATGCCGCGATGGGCAGTGTGGGTATTGATTGCCGTAGCAGCAGGTCTCATTGCGGGACCGCGCCTCTGGCCTGCATCCACTGCCACCAAAGTGACGTACACAGAATTTCTTGACCTTGTCCAGAGCGGCAAAGTCGACAGTGTCAAAATCAACAATTTGAGCAACACCATCAGCGGAAAAATGTCTGACGGCAGCGAGTTCACTACGACAGGAGCCGCTGCACTTTCCGATGCTGACGAGCAATTGCTGAAAGAAAAGGGTGTCGATTACGACTACTCAACTCCGCAAGGAAACTTCTTTACAAACTTGATTCCAATTCTGCTTCCGTTCTTCCTCATCATGGGATTCTTCATCTGGATGCAACGGCGCGCCATGGGCCAAGCCGGAAATATCATGTCCATTGGCCGCAGCCGCGCAAAGAATTACAACGCCGACAAACCAAGCACCACTTTTGCTGACGTTGCCGGCTATGACGGCGTAAAGCAAGAGATCAAAGAAGTAGTCGACTTCCTTCGCATGCCAGAGCGCTTTAAGGAAATTGGCGCACGCGTACCAAAAGGTATTTTGCTGGTCGGTCCTCCGGGCACGGGCAAAACGTTGTTCGCTCGAGCAGTTGCTGGCGAAGCAGGCGTTGGCTTTCTTTCAGTAACCGGTTCCGACTTCATGGAGATGTTCGTAGGCGTTGGCGCAAGCCGCGTGCGCGATTTGTTCCAACAAGCAGCAAAAATGGGACGCGCAATTATTTTCATTGACGAAATTGATTCCATCGGTCGAAAGCGTGGAGCAGGACTTGGCGGTGGTCACGATGAGCGTGAGCAAACGCTCAATCAACTGCTTGCAGAGATGGACGGCTTCGAAGCAACAGAAGGCATCGTTGTCATGGCCGCAACGAACCGCCCGGACATTCTTGATGCTGCATTGCTCCGCCCGGGTCGTTTCGATCGTCAAATCGTTGTTCCATTGCCAGAGTCCGATGAACGCCTTGCCATTTTGAAGGTGCACTCACAGGGCAAGCGCATGGGTTCAGACATTGACCTTGACACCATGGCTAAAGCAACTCCTGGCATGAGCGGTGCAGACTTGGCAAACCTCGTCAACGAGGCTGCACTGTTTGCAGTACGTCGTGGCTCAACACATATAGAACGAATTGACTTTGAAAATGCACGCGACCGAGTAGTGCTTGGCGCGCGCCGTGAGAGCTTGATTCTTAATGCTGAAGAAAAGCGTGCAACTGCATACCACGAAGGCGGACATGCCGTGCTTGCAACAGTGCTTCCATACAGCGACCCGCTGCACAAGGTCACAATTTTGCCGCGAGGCATGGCACTTGGAGTCACCTGGTCACTTCCTGAAGAACGCCATACGTATTCACGCGAATATTTTGAAGACGTCATTTGCAAGGCAATGGGCGGACGCGTTGCAGAAATGATGGTGTTCGGTGCCCTCAATAGCGGAGCGGCAAACGACCTAGAACAAGCAACGAATATCGCTCGTCGTATGGTGCGCGAATGGGGCATGAGTGACGCCGTTGGTCCAATGGCATTTGCTGGACAGCAGCAAGTGTTCCTTGGCGAAGACCTCATGACTAGTGGTCGCGAATACAGTGACGAAATGGCTCGCAAGATTGACGATGAGATCAGTCGTATTCTTCGCGAACAAGAAACTCGTGCTCGCGTAACTCTTGAAAAACACCGCCGCGGACTAGATCTTGTTGCGCAATCTTTGCTCGAGCAAGAGACCATCGACGGTGCAATGGTTTCACGACTCATTCAGCAAGGACTCGGCGAACCAAGTCGCCAAACAACTACAAACAACTAGTTGCAATCCCCTTCGTGGGGGTCAGATAGTCCATCGCGCTCTCTTGCCAAAGCCGCCCAAATGTCGGTTGCGCTCGCTGGTCCAAGAAAACCTTTGCGCACAATCCCTTGACCATCCGCAATCAGCAGAGTTGGCACTGCATCGATTGCATATTTTTTATGCAGCTCGCGGTGCGATGTGTACTCACAAATCTCAACTGCCACCGACTGCGACTTGAGCACGACAGCCTTGCGCTCAATGTCTGCACACGTATTACAAGTCGACGAAGTAAACGCCAACACTAACCATTCCTTGTTGGATTCAGAAAAATCATTTCGATCAACCTGGGTTGGCATGGAGGGGTCGGCCTGCGTTGGTGCCAGAACTGTTCGCTTACCGAACAACTTGTTTAATGCAACAGCGATTACTAGTACAGCTGCAACAATCACCAAACGAATCATGAGCCGACTTCTGGAGAAGGAACGGTTGGAAGTGCAAGCACTGCGCTTCGGCCAGTGAGCTCATGACCACGCAACAGCATGCGCTGAACAACGACCGGAACAGTGGCGCGAACAACGATTTCACCATTTGGAATTCCATCTGGCACGGGGATCGAAACAAGGCCACTTGCTGGAAGAAGTACAGATTCCAGCCCAGCGATCGCCACTTCGCCTGCTGGCCCAATTTGCGAAACGGTAATCGTTCCATCCACAGGCGTTGCATTCAAGACCAAGATCGCATCATCAGTTCCACTCGAGACGCCACTTGGGGCAACCCACACCGTTGACGTTGATCCCATTGGAGCACCCAACACAACCGAGGTTCCAACCGAATTGCCCACTCGCCTATTGATTACTTGCTCTACAACAATGCCTGGAGCTTCTGCGCCAGGATCCCCAATTGTCGAGACGATGATTCCGTAACGACCAGTTGGCACATTTGGCAATGACCTCGTATCAAACAACGTGACCATTCCAGCTGGCGCAGTAAGACTCGCAGGTTCTATTTGTGCATCAGGATTAGCGCCATTAACAAACATCACGCTCAGAGTTGCATCACTACGTGTTGGATTCAGAATCACTAATTGCTCGGTACTCCCGTCCAATTTTTCCCCATCTGCAAACCACCACTCAGAACTCAACCCACTAGCGCCTAGCGCCATGGTGTATCCCAACCGACCATCGCCCAAATAGTGCTGCGAGCGTCCGACGACCAACTTTCCGGCAGTGGCGTGCACTTCAACTGCGACCACCGGTTCATTGCGCGCACCTTCATCTGCCATATTCAGCGCAATTACTGAGCGTGGAGGAATAACGAAACCGTGTAGACGGCTTGGCTCACGAGTGGATTCCGTCGTAACAAAAGAAACATCGACAACCGTTGAGTCGCTATATGGATTCGTAAGCACAATGTGGTCCAAGCTGTCTGCGCCAGTGAATCCATCTGCAAAATACCAATCTGTGGCTGGTTCGTTTGCACACTGAGCAACCGAATTACCTGCAGGATGATTAATGAACTGTTCGGCAGTGCCGACACCGCCAAGAATTTCCACGATCGTGCTGATAAACGACGACTCAATTCCTTCTTTCACATTTACTGCAG
>CAITUB010000246.1 GCA_903895515.1 uncultured Acidimicrobium sp.
CGTGTCTGCAACTTTTGTTGGTGCAACTCCACCGCGTTCGTGTGCAACTTCAATGCGATGTGTTTCGGCAAGCACCGTGCGGAAAATTTGTTCTGCGAAGTCGGCATCAACGCCGCTATTAATTGCCCACTGCCTGCGAGTAGTCAACACCTCGCGCACGCGTTGCGGCTGTATGACTGCAGTTGACGTACCAGCTTTCACTTCGGCAACTTCGCGACACACTTCCATTCGCTGAGCGAGCAGTGCAACTATTGCTGCATCGATCTGATCGATCTTTTCGCGAAGTTGTGGAAGGTCGCGTGCCATAACTATTTACGCCACCACTTGCGTTTCGTGTGTGGCTCGACCAAACGTTGAACATGTTTTGCAAGCACATCCATTTCAATATTCACTGCGTCGCCAGCTTTGCGCACACCAAGTGTGGTCACAGCGGTGGTGTGAGGAATAACCGCAACACGAAATGTGTCAGCAGACAAATCAAATGCAGTCAGCGAAATGCCATCAACCGTGACTGAACCTTTTTCAACAATCAAGTGCATCAGGTCGCGCGGAATACGAATCACCAAATCGGGAGCAGGGGACACAACATGTCCAACTGCATCGACGTGACCAAGCACCATGTGTCCACCAAGTCGTTCGCCAAGCGCCATTGGTCGCTCAAGGTTGACAACATCGCCGGTTTGCAGCGAACCAAGGTTGGTGCGCGAAAATGTTTCTTCGCTTACGTCGGCATCCCAATATGACGAACCGTCTGTGGCCACCACCGTGAGGCAGCAACCGTTCACCGCAATGGAAGCGCCGAGGTCGGAGCCTTCCAACACCGTGGTGCTGTTGATGCGCAGGCGACTGCCATTGCGCGATCCGACTTTGCCTAGTTCTTCAACGATTCCCGTGAACACAGCAATTCACACTACTTATATAGGCACACATTGGACAGGGGATTACCCCGCCGAACCCGACGACCCTCCCGATAGATTGAAGGGGTCCACTAGGGCTTTTAGCGCTGGTGAGATGCAGAGGGTCAACAGGCCAACTGCGACCAATTGGTCCCGCAATTCGGCGGGCACACGAAAGGCATACTTATGGCAACTGCTCCAAAAAGCGAAACCATCGCCAAGCACCGGGCTCACTCAACTGACACCGGTTCTCCTGAAGTGCAAATTGCACTTCTTACAGAGCGCATCAACAGCCTCACTGATCATCTCAAGAGCCACCACAAAGACCATCACAGTCGCCGTGGCCTCTTAATGATGGTTGGTCGCCGTCGACGCATGCTTGACTATGTAAAGGCCCGTGACATCGAGAAGTACAGAAAACTTCTTGAAGATCTCGGTCTGCGTCGCTAACGCACGCCGTAGGCAAACACATAACGAACAACTCGTAGTCGGTTGTCAGTCGCTGATTGCGCAACGAGTCAATACGGACTCACGTTGCGACATTGCCGACTGGGAATCGACCGGTTGTTCCTCAACCCCTCATGAATCGTCACGAGACGACTTAAGGGACGAAAGGACATACACATGGCTGACGCCATTTCCGTATCAGCACCTATTTCAGGTACCGATAAAACCCTCACCTTCGAGACGGGCAAGTTCGCCTTGCAGTCACAAGGTGCAGTCATTGCCAAAATTGGCAAGACGCAAGTTCTTGCAACAGCAAACGCCGCAAAGGGCGTTCGCGATGGCATCGACTTTTTCCCACTCACCGTCGACGTAGAAGAGCGCGCATACGCAGCAGGAAAAATTCCTGGCTCATTCTTCCGTCGTGAAGGACGCCCAAGCCAAGCAGCAATTCTTACTTGCCGTTTGACCGACCGTCCCCTGCGCCCAGCCTTCCCAGATGGCTACCGCAACGAAACACAAATCGTGATCACCGTTATTGGTGCTGACCAAGTGAACCCACACGACGTGCTTGCAATTAACGCAGCGTCTGCATCGTTCATGATCAGCGGCATTCCATTCGACGGCCCAATCGGTGCAGTTCGTTTGGCATACAGCCAAGACGGATCATGGATTGCTCACCCAACATTTGAAGAGGGCGAAGAAGCAACATTTGAAATTGTTGTTGCTGGTCGCGAACTCGACAACGGCGACGTTGCCATCATGATGGTGGAAGCAGGCGGAACCGAGAAGAGCTTCACTTACTACGAAGCAGGCGCACCAAAGGTTGACGAACTCGTCATTGCTGGCGGTCTTGAAGCATCGAAGCAGTTCATTAAGGAATCGATCAAGTTGCAGCGCCAGTTGGTTGCCAGCGTGATTGCAACCCGTGGCCCAATTGAGCCATTGAAGTACACACCGGTACTTGACTACACCGAAGAGTTGTTTGCAGCAGTAGAGGCAGCAGCAACCGCAACGTTGCAGCCAGCAATTCGCATTGCTCTGAAGAGCGAGCGCAATGCTGCAATTGACGATGCAACTGCAAAGACACTTGCTGAACTTGCTGGAACATCAGATGCTCCAGGCAAGTTTGCTGGTCAGGAAAAGCAGATCAAGGAAGCCGTACGTTCACTCACCAAGAAGTTGGTGCGTAAGCGCGTTGTGAACGAAGGAATTCGTATCGACGGTCGTGGCCCTGCAGACTTGCGTCCAGTTTCAGCAGAAGTTGGACTCATTTCAACCGCACACGGAACAGGCTTGTTCCAACGCGGTGAAACACAAGTACTCAACGTGCTCACCATGGCAATGCCAAAGATGAACCAGATGATCGACTCGATCACACCTGAGACATCGAAGCGTTACATGCACGACTACAACATGGCTCCATGGGCCAACGGTGAAACCGGTCGTGTAGGTAGCCCGAAGCGTCGCGAAATTGGACACGGTGCACTCGCAGAGCGCGCATTGTTCCCAGTTGTTCCAAACCAAGAGAAGTTCGCATACACATTGCGTCTCGTTTCAGAAGTGTTGTCGTCAAACGGCAGCACCTCGATGGCGTCGGTATGTGCATCGAGCCTTTCGCTCATGGACGCTGGTGTGCCAATTCTTGCTCCAGTAGCCGGTATTGCAATGGGACTTATCTTCGACGAAGGTAAGTACACCGCACTCACCGACATTCTTGGTGCAGAGGACGCATTCGGCGACATGGACTTCAAGGTGGCCGGAACTGCAGACGCAGTAACCGCGTTGCAACTTGATACCAAGATCGAAGGAATTCCTAGCGAAGTACTTGCCGCTGCATTGCAGCAAGCAAAAGATGCTCGCTTGAAGATCCTCGACGTGATGAATGCAGCAATTGCAGCACCACGTACAACCGTTGCTGAAAGCGCACCAAAGATTGTCACCTTCACCATTCCATTGGACAAGGTCGGAGAAGTCATTGGGCCAAAGGGCAAAGTCATCAACACCATCCAGCAGGAGACTGGTGCCGAAATCAACGTCAGCGATGACGGTGCAACTGGCATCATCACCATTGGTTCACCAGACAACTCAAAGGTTGAAGACGCGAAGGCACGCATTCTTGCCATCGTCGATCCTCCAACTGCAGAGTTGGGCGCTACCTACACCGGTCGCGTTGTGAACATTGCTCAGTTCGGTGCATTCGTCAACATCCTTCCTGGACGTGACGGCCTCGTGCACATTTCGAAGTTGGGTAACGGTCAGCGTGTATCCAAAGTTGAAGACGTGTTGAACATCGGTGACGAAGTTCAAGTTCGCGTAGACGACATTGACGACCGCGGCAAGGTGAGCCTCTCGCTCATCGGACCAGACGGTGAGCCAATGAAGGGTTCAGGAAGCGCACCGTCAGAAGGTGGCGACCGTGGCCCACGTCCAGAGCGTGGACCTCGTCCAGAACGCGGCGGAGACCGTGGTGGTCGTGGAAACGATCGTGGCGGACGTGGCAATGATCGTGGTGGTCGTGGAAACGATCGCGGAGGTCGCAGTGAAAACAGCAACCGTCGTGAACCAAACCGCGGATCAGCACCATCAGAGCCGGCTGCAGACAATGCAGTGTCGGTCAGCTTCGAAGACGAATTCGACAGCGAATTTAACGGTAACTAATTAACCATGATCAGGGTCGGTGTCATCGGTGCCGCAGGGCGCATGGGTGCAACGGTATGCAATGCCGTTGTTGCTGATCCTGGTTTAGAACTCGTAGCAGTGGTTGATTCTGGAGCTCCAGGATCAACCACTCACGGGCTCACCATCTCGGGTGAATTGCGCGCACTTGCCGATGCACACGTAGATGTCGCAATCGATTTCACTGTTGCCGAAGCTTCACGTGTCAACCTTCCGTGGCTTGCAATGCACAGCATTCACGCTGTTGTTGGCACCACCGGCTTCTCGCAAGAAGATCTCGACAGCTTCAAGAAGTCGTTTACCAATAGCAATTGTTTAATTGCTGCCAACTTCGCCATTGGTGCAGTACTCATGATGCGCTTTGCAGAGATGGCATCGCCGTTTTTTGACACCGCAGAAATTATTGAAATTCACCACGATGGCAAAGCCGATTCACCAAGCGGAACCGCAGTTGCAACTGCGCAACGCATGGCAGCGGCAAGCAACGAGTGGGCGCAAGACCCAACGAAGCACGAAGCCATCAAGGGTGCACGCGGCGCAAAGGGCCCCGGCGACATTCCAATTCATGCAGTGCGTATGCGTGGGGCAGTAGCAAACCAAGAAGTGATTTTCGGTGCACAGGGACAAACCCTCACCATTCGCCATGACACCACAGACCGCGCATCGTTTATGCCTGGCGTGGTGTTGGCATGCAAAAAAATTGCCGAGCACAAGGGCTTCACCCTTGGACTCGACAGTTTTCTTGGAATCTAATTACTTCAGCGAGTTGATCGCTGCTTCGTAATTTGGCTCGTTAGCAATTTCGCTCACCAATTCGCTGTGCAGCACTTTGCCTTTTTCGTCGAGCACGACAACTGCGCGAGCAAGAATTCCCTTGAGCACGCCATCGGTCAAGTTAACGCCGAATGCTTTGCCGAAGTTTGAACGGAATGACGAAGCGGTCTTTACATTTGCCAAGCCTTCTGAACCGCAGAAGCGACCCTGAGCGAATGGCAAGTCTGCCGACACGCAATACACCTCGGTGTTGTTCAACGATGATGCAAGCGAGTTAAACGTACGTGTGCTGGTTGCACATGTTGGAGTGTCGATGCTTGGGAAAATGTTCAAAATCACACGCTTGCCACGCAAGTCCTTGTTTGAGATTTCTTGCAGTGTTCCAGTAGTCAGTGTGAATGATGGAGCAGCAGCGCCTTTCTTTGGCAACTTGCCACTTGTTGACACCGGGTTGCCGCCGAGCGTTACTTTTGAGCCGCCTTTGCTGGCAGTCTTCTTCACGACTTTCTTTACTGACTTCTTTGCAGTTTTCTTCGTTACTTTCTTAACGGTCTTTTTGACAGCCTTTTTTACAACTTTCTTTACGGTCTTTTTCTTAGCGATCTTCTTTTTTGCAGCCATGGTGGCACTCCTTATTTGCGAGGTGAATGTGCCACGAATTTAGTCGGAACTTGGTCGACCTTTCCTCATGGACTGGAAGAAACTGAGTCCAAATAAGGCCGCAACGAAATACCACTGGTACTGCTCGATGCCAGACAGGAATGAGCGGATTTGGTCCTCGAATTGGTCGCCACCCAGACGCAGGACAGTGAGTTTTATGGCGATGCCGACACACAGAAGCGGAATGAATCGTTTCGCACTCATGCGCTTGTGGCCAAGCAACAGGCAGACCACATTGCTGCCGGGCATCAGCACAAGGGCAACTGAGCCGGCCTTGTCTACGGCCTTTTCGGTCCAGCGGTAAATGGCAGGCAGCTCGCCCAGGTTGCCTTCCACCCAGCCGAGAGCTTTTTCGCCGTACCAACGACCCACAAAGAACAGCGCGATGCCTGCGATCAAGATGCGTACGAAGCCAATTGCTGCGTATGGGATTACATCGATGTAAGGAACAGAGCCAAACAAGTTTCGGTTTCGCGAACTGAGGGCAAGAACCCATGATGGATGGTTGTCAACAAGAGCTGGGCCAATGTTGCTGCCAATGGTGCCAATGACAAACAACATGGTGGTGAAGGTGAGGACCGCCTTGCGCATTTAGAGCACGGTAGCCGACTTGGGTAACTTAGGTCTCGTCACGAGCACAAAAAGGGGAGTGCAATGCAAGGTTTGATGCAGCAGACACCGTTAACCATGGTGCATTTGTTTGAACGTGCTGAGAAGTATCACAGCGAAAAAACCATTACTACTGCGACTGCCACAGGCATTGAGCGCACCACTTATGGCGAATGGGCTGCGCGCACGCGTCAGCTTGGTGGAGTGCTGGACAAGTTAGGTATTTCCAAAAATGGTCGCGTTGCCACGTTTGCGTGGAACACTGCGCGTCACCTCGAGTTGTACTTTGCGCCGCCATGCACGGGTCGGGTTACGCACACGTTAAACATTCGCTTGTTCCCAGAGCAACTTACCTACATCGTGAATCATGCCGAAGACGAAGTGATTTTTATTGATCGCTCGTTGTTTGCATTGATCGCTCCGTTGTTGCCAACATTCACAACAGTGAAGCACTTGGTCATCATGGATGACGGCAAGGGCGATGTGCCGAAGTCGGTTGATGGTTATCAGATGCACGACTACGAAGAATTGCTGAAGGGAACACCTGGTGTTGAATTCAACATCACAGATGAAAACTTGGCATCGAGCATGTGTTACACCAGCGGAACAACCGGCAATCCAAAAGGTGTGTTGTATTCGCATCGCTCGACGTACTTGCACACCTTTGGCGCAATGACAGTGGACTCACTTGGCGCGCGCGAAAGCGACACGATTCTTCCCGTAGTGCCAATGTTTCATGCCAATGCATGGGGACTTGCACACGCTGCAGTTGCATGCGGCGCAAACTTGGTCATGCCAGGCCCAGACTTGTCGGGCAAAGCAGTTGCCAACTTGATCGTTGATGAAAAGGTGACCGTTGCTGCGGGTGTGCCGACTATTTGGATGGCAGTGCTTCCCGAATTGAAGGGTCGCGATACTTCATCGCTTCGCGCAATTCCATGTGGCGGCTCTGCTGTTCCGAAGGCGCTAAGCGAGGGTTACCGCGAACAAACCGGCTTACCAATTTTGCAAGCGTGGGGAATGACCGAGACCAGCCCGATTGCAGCTGTGTGCACGTTGTCGGCTGCAGACCAGAAATTGCCTATGGACCAACAAGCTGAATTGCGCACCACAGTTGGACAAATTGCATTCGGTGTTGATGCTCGAGTTGTTGAGCCTGGAACCACCACGCCAGTTGCGTGGGATGGCGAAACCAGTGGCGAATTGCAGTGCAGCGGAAACTGGATTGCTTCTACCTATTACAACGACGAACGCGCGGGCGAAAGCTTTACGCAGGACGGGTGGTTGCGCACGGGTGACGTGGCAACTGTGGATTCACATGGCCGCATTCGTTTGGTGGACCGCACGAAAGACCTCATTAAGTCGGGCGGCGAATGGATCAGTTCAGTTGAAATTGAAAACGAACTGATGTCGCATCCAAAAATTAAGGAAGCTGCTGTAATTGGAGTGGCTCACCCGAAGTGGTCTGAGCGTCCGCTTGCCTGCGTAGTAGTGGCCGATGGCGAAACACTGACGAAAGATGAAGTGTTGGATCACATCAGACCAACGCTTGCGAAGTGGCAAATTCCTGACGATGTGGTGTTTATTCCTGAAGTGCCAAAGACCAGTGTTGGCAAGTTCTCGAAGAAGACGTTGCGCGATCAGTTCGCCGACTACGTATTGCCAGACGCTTAACCGCGTAAGCGGCCGGCACTAATTACGCGCTGCAAAAACTGTTGCGTTCGCGCATCGGTTGGCGCAGTAAATATCTGTTCTGCAGATCCAAGTTCGGCAACAGTGCCGTCTGCGAGGAAGCACACGCGGTCGCTGATTTCCTTGGCGAATCCCATTTCGTGCGTGGCAAGCAACAGCGTGATGCCGCTGCCTTTTAGTTCGCGAACCACGTCGAGTACTTCGCCAACTAGTTCAGGGTCGAGTGCCGATGTGATTTCGTCAAGCAATAACACTTCAGGGTTTAACGCGAGCGCACGTGCAATGGCAACGCGCTGTTGCTGACCACCAGACAGACGGTCTGGGTACGAATCAATTTTGTCGCTTAATCCAAAGCGGGTGAGCAGGGTTGATGCGATTGACGACGCTTCATCAGCGGTTTTACCGAGCACTTCAGTGAGCGCGAGCGTGATGTTCTTGCGCACACTCATGTGTGGAAACAGATTGAAACTCTGAAACACAATGCCAATGCGGCGACGGATTGGGTTGGCATCTACACCGAGCTTGGTGATTTCAACATCGTCTAAATGGATTGAGCCGTTGTCAATTTGTTCGAGCAAGTTGATGCAGCGAAGCAGTGTTGTTTTACCCGAGCCGCTGGCACCGATAAAGGAAATGACCTCGCCGGCATTGATTGACAGCGAAACCTCATTAAGCACCTGATTGGTACCGAATGCCTTCGACACAGCGTTAAGAACGAGTTTGTTGCTCATCGAACTTTTGATGCTCCCGTGCGGTCGCGTTCGCGAGTGAGTAAGTAGTCGGTAAAGCGTGTGAGCGGAATGGTAATGGCAAGGAAAATGAGTGCAGCGCCAATGAACGGCGTGAAGTTGGCGAATTTGGCTTTATCAATGCCGGCTTGGCGCAAGATTTCAATTGGCCCAATAAGGCTGACGAGGGCAACGTCTTTTTGCAATGACACCATGTCGTTCATCAGTGGCGGAACCACGCGACGAATGGCCTGAGGCAAGATGACGTGGCGCATGGTCTGCGAACTGGAAAGTCCAAGCGAACGAGCTGCAGCGCGCTGGCTTTCGTGAACGCTTTCAATGCCAGCGCGAAACACTTCGGCTACGTATGCGCTGTAGGTCATGCCAAGCGCTACTGAACCCCAAATGAGTGGTGAGTTCCATGGACGATCCATGCCAATGCCGGGAACTCCAAAACCAACTAAGTAGATCCACAAAATAACGGGAACACCGCGCATGATGTCGGTGTAAGCGATAACAAAAATGCGAACGGGGAAGAGGGCAGGGTTGCGCGTGCTGCGCGCGATGGCGATGAGGATTGCAACAATCAAAATTGCTGGAGTAGTCCAAGCGAAAATTTTGATGTCAAGAACAAATGCTTTAAGCAAGTGCGGAAACGAATCGGTGAGACGTTCCCAGTCGAAGAAAGATTTCTTCACGCGGTCCCAGCGCGGCATGCGCGGAACCAAAAACACCACGATCGCAACAACGACGGCAGTGCTCAACGCAGCAATGGTATTGCTACGCCGGCGCTGCCGTCGCTCAAACTCTTTTCGTTCAGTTTGTAGTTGCGTACGTTTTACCTAACGCGAAATCAGCCGAGGCTAATTACTGGTGCGCTGGTCTTGTCGGACAACCA
>CAITUB010000247.1 GCA_903895515.1 uncultured Acidimicrobium sp.
GCGCTTAGCGCTTCGCTCAGTTGTGGCCAGTAATAATCGGAATACATGGCTTGAGCAACTGCGGTAAACAACACGCCCTGAGTTACCGGTGTGCGATCTTTCGACACTTCTAATGGCTTTGCGTCTAGATCGAGCACCAATTTGTCAAATGCTGCTTCGGCTTTGCCACCGTTATGGAATTCACATGTGGTCTTTTCGCTGCACTGCTTCAAAAATGTTGCTAGTTGACCTTCGAAGCCTTTGGCCTGATTCATTCCTTCTTCAGTGGATGACGCATTTGGGTCTACTGCACCGTCAACAACAATTGCGCGAACGGTTTCAGGGAACATGGTTGCCCACGTTGTTCCAAGTTCTGAACCATAAGAAAATCCGAAAAACGTTACTTTCTCTTCGCCAAGAGCAAGGCGCAAACTATTGATGTCTTGTGCGCTTGCCTTCGTACTGATGTACGGAAGGATGGTGCCAGAGTTTTCTGCGCACTTGTTGTTAAAGGCTTGCGATGCATCAATGAGTGCTTGTTTTTCTTCTGGAGTTTCAGGTGGTGAATCTAAACCGAAGTATTCGTCATACGTATCGACACAATCGACAGCGGGTGTTGATTCACCGGTGCCACGTGGGTCCCACGCAATGATGTCGAAATTGTCGATGAGGTCTTGGCTGAAGTAGAACTGCGCGTCGTCGGCAAGTGAACTGCCGCCAAAACCTGGGCCGCCCGGGTTCACCATCATGGAGCCAATTCGGTTTGCTGGCTTTGATGCGTTGTGCTTCTTTACGTAGAGAACGAACGAGCCCTGCTCGGGGTCGGAGTAGTCAAACGGCACTTCAATGTTTCCGCATTCCACTTCGGTACTTGTGCTGCCATCGCAGGCTTTCCATTCAATGGGGTTGACAACGAAAGAAGTGGTGGTGTCGAGAGGATTGGCAGTGGAGTCACTTGATGAAGTTGAGTTGCCACACGCGGAAAGTGTGAGGGCAAGAGTTGCGGCAAAGGCGAGTGGGCGAAATGTCATTGAGACAGCCTACGAGAGCCCATGCGATCAGTCGTTACAGCCTTAGCCTGACAGCATGCGAATGGGCCCACACGGAATGCTTCCCGGAGATGCAAAAGCCATCGCTGGAATAAAAGTTCGCGGGTCATCTATGAAGCGAGTGGCAGAGTTTGCCAAGCCGTACAAATGGTCAAGTATTGGGTTTCTGATTTCCATTTTGGTTGCTGCAGTAGCCGCACTTGTGCCCCCATTGCTTTTCCGCACCATTGTTGACCAGGCCATTCCACAAGCCGATAAGCGGCGCATTGTGTGGCTGACGATCATTTTGGTAACTGCGGCAATTTTGGATGCCGTGCTGCAAATTATTCAGCGCTGGTATTCGGCTCGCATTGGCGAAGGCCTGATTTATGACTTGCGAGTGGCGCTGTTCGACAAAGTGCAGAACATGCCTATTGCGTTTTTTACGCGCACTCAAACTGGTGCACTCATTAGCCGTTTGAATAACGATGTTGTTGGTGCACAAACCGCAGTTACCGGAACACTTGGCAGCGTGGTGTCAAACGTGGTGGTGTTGGGAACCAC
>CAITUB010000248.1 GCA_903895515.1 uncultured Acidimicrobium sp.
ACGGCAAAAGAAATTCAAGACTTCGGAAATGATTTTGGTTGGCCAATAGCAATTAAAGCTGCATTCGGTGGCGGCGGACGCGGCATGAAAGTGGTGCAGTCTGCAGACCAGGTGCAAGAAGCCATGGACTCTGCACAACGCGAGTCGAAAGCATTCTTTGGTCGCGATGAAATTTATGTTGAGCGCTACCTCACCTGGCCGCGCCACATTGAAGTTCAACTCGTTGGTGACAAGCATGGCAACGTGGTGTGGGTGTCAACTCGAGACTGCTCGGCACAACGTCGTCACCAAAAACTGATTGAAGAAGCACCTGCACCAGGACTACCTGACGGCGTTGAAGAAGCAATGGGCGAAGCAGCCGTGAAGGCCGCCAAAGCAGTTGGCTACTACAACGCAGGAACCGTTGAATTCATTTACCAAGACGATGACTTCTTCTTCCTCGAAATGAATACGCGTTTGCAGGTTGAACACCCGGTTACCGAAGTGATTACGGGAATCGATTTGGTTGAATGGCAAATTCGTGTTGCCAGTGGCGAGAAGTTGCCAATGACGCAGAAGCAAGTTGCAGCGCGTCGCAACGGACACGGCATTGAAGTTCGCATTAACGCAGAAAACCCAACGGCTGGAAAATTCCTTCCATCACCTGGAACGATTACCAAGCTGACAACGCCAGACGGTTTCGGAACACGTTTCGACGGTGGCTACGAAGCCGGCGACACCGTAAGCCAGTACTACGACAACTTGGTTGGCAAGTTGATTGTGTGGGGCAAAGACCGCGACACCGCAATTGCTCGCACCATTCGCGCACTGGATGAAATGGTCATCGAAGGCGTGCACACCACTATTCCTGCAGACCTCGCAATTCTTCGTCACCCAGACTTCTCTGCTGTTACGCACAGCACCAAGTGGGTGGAAGAAACACTCGACTTGTCGGGCATGGTGAGCACCACAGGCGGCACCGCAACAAACGATGAAGGTCTTGTAGAACGCGCCACCACCATTGAAGTGAATGGCAAGCGCTTCGACGTGAAGATGTGGGTGCCAGAGTTTGCAAGCGGCCCAGTGAAGAAGTCCAACAAGCCAACACGTGGCTCTGGCGGCTCGGGTGGATCTGCAAATAGCGGCGAAGTTGCTGCACCAATGCAGGGCACCATCGTGAAAGTTTCCGTTGAAGTTGGCCAGGAAGTTGCGGTCGGCGATTCGGTAGTAGTGCTTGAAGCAATGAAGATGGAAAACCAGATCACTGCTGAAAAGGCAGGAAAAGTCACCAAAGTCAACGTAAAAGTTGGCGACAAGGTGGGTTCTGGCGACATCCTCGTCGTAATTGAATAAGCACTAATCCAGCCGCGCGACTAGTTTGTGTGCGTGACAAGCGTGCCTGACAACGAGGAAATTGCCCCAACGCCAGAGGCTGCAGCAAGTGGACTGGCAGCCGAGCGCACTCGCCGCTTAGACCGCATAGACGCCATGCGCGCAGCGGGCGTAAACCCGTACCCGTACCGTTTCGATCGCACACACACTCTTGGCGAAATTCGCGAACAGCATGGCCATCTTGAAGCGGGCACTGAAACCGAAACGCGTGTCACCGTTGCTGGTCGAATTTTGTTGAAGCGCGACCAGGGCAAACTTATTTTCTGCACCATTCGCGACCGCGCAGCAGACATTCAGTTGTTTATTTCGAAGTCAGTTGTTGGCGACACCGAGTTTGACGAAATAAACGAACTCGACCTTGGTGATTGGGTTGGCGTTACCGGTTTAGTGATGACCACGCGTAAAGGCGAACTGTCCATCAAAGTAGAAAACGCACAGCTGTTGTCAAAGGCAGTGCGACCACTTCCCGACAAGTGGCATGGACTGACCGACGTAGACACGCGCTACCGCCAGCGCTACGCCGACCTGATTATTAACGAAGAGGCACGACGCACATTCGAAATTCGCCATGCAACTATTGCCAGCTTCCGCAAGACACTGCATGACAACAAGTTCATTGAAGTGGAAACACCAGTGCTGCACATGGAAGCAGGCGGAGCGCATGCTCGCCCATTCCTCACGCACCACAACACGCTCGATATGCAGTTGTTCTTGCGCATTGCTCTTGAGTTACACCTAAAGCGCCTCATTGTTGGCGGCATGGAACGTGTGTTTGAAATTGGCCGCGTATTCCGCAACGAAGGAATTTCTACGCGCCACAACCCTGAGTTCACCATGATGGAGAGCTACCAAGCATTTGGTGACTACACCGAAGTTATGGCACTCACCGAAGAGTTAATTACCAATGCATCGCGTGATGCGCGCGGAACCACCACCGTGGTGATTCAAGGCAACGAATTCGACTTGGCACAACCATGGCGCAAAGCCCGCATGATCGACTTGGCAAGCGATGCAACTGGTGTGACGCTGCACCCGTCGATGGACGTTGCCGCAGTGCGCGACGTTGCTGCCAAGCACAAAATTAAGTGCGAAAAGCATTGGGGTTCTGGCCGCGTGATTGAAGAGATCTTCGCCGAGTTGTGCGAAAAAGATTTGATCAACCCAACGTTTGTTACACAACACCCTGTTGAAATTTCGCCGCTCGCTCGTCAAGACCGCGACGACCCGCACCTCACCGAACGCTTCGAGTTGTTTATTGGTGGTCGCGAAATTGCGAACGGTTACAGCGAGTTGAACGACCCAATTGAACAGCGCAAGCGCTTTGAAGACGAGCAGTTGGCAAAAGAAGCTGGCGACAACGAAGCAGGCAGTTTGGACGAGGACTACCTACGCGCACTCGAGTTCGGTATGCCTCCAACTGCAGGCCTTGGCATTGGTATTGACCGCTTGGTCATGTTGCTCAGTGATGCCGGCTCTATTAAAGACGTGATCTTGTTCCCTACCCTTCGACCAGAGGCAAAATAACGATGAGCACAACACAGGCATGGGGCGTAGGCATTGCAACTGTTGCGGCTGACGGCACCACACTCGACACCTACTTCCGTCACCTCGGGCTAGGCGAAGCAGTTCCTGCTGGAACGCCAACCGAATCGCAAACCCACACCGACCCGCGCCGTGGAGTTTCACTTGTTCCTGCTTCACTAGTTATTGACACCACCGCAGCACCAACGAGTGCCAGCGATGTGTACTTGCGTTTGCATTTGCTGTCGCACCGACATGTAAAGCCGCGCACAGTGAATTTGGATGGCGCATTTGGCTTGCTTGCCAACGTTGCCTGGACATCCATTGGTCCTGTTGCACTCGATGCTCTTGAAGACGTGCGCTACAACCAACTGAAGCAAGGTTTGCAACTAGTTGTCAATGGCGTTGACAAGTTTCCACGCATGACCGACTACGTCGTGCCAAGTGGCGTGCGCATTGCCGATGCAAGCCGTGTTCGCTTAGGCGCTCACCTTGCAAGTGGCACCACCGTGATGCACGAAGGTTTCTGCAACTTCAATGCGGGAACACTTGGTGCTTCGATGGTGGAAGGCCGAATTTCTGCAGGCGTGATAGTTGGCGATGGTTCCGACATTGGTGGCGGAGCATCAATTATGGGCACGTTGTCGGGTGGCGGAAAAGAAATGGTCACTGTTGGCGAAAAGTGCTTGCTTGGTGCCAACAGCGGTCTTGGAATTTCGCTTGGCAACAACTGCATTATTGAAGCCGGCCTGTATGTAACGGCTGGAACGCAAGTGAAACTTCCAGACGGAGAAACTGTGAAGGCACGCGAACTTTCTGGTGCAAACGACATTCTCTTCCGTCGCAACAGCCTGACGGGTGCAGTTGAAGTGGTGCAGCGCACCGGCAGCTGGGGCGGGCTAAACGCCGCTTTGCACAAGAACTAGCAATAGTCTGTCGCCATGATGTTTGATGATTTCCGCAAGTTAGTGATTGCGCGCCGCACGCAATTGATGATGGACCTCGAGCGCGAGGTGGACATGGACTTGATTAACAAGTTGTGCGATGTTGCAGCATGGGCTCCAAATCATCAACTCACTTGGCCGTGGGTGTTCGGAGTGTTTACGGGCGAATCTCGCCGTGCACTTGGTGACGCAACTGCCGAGGCGATGCAACGCCACGGCGACACCGAAATGAAGGTGACCAAAACGCGTACCAAGTATTTGCGCGCACCAGTGATTGTTGTCGTTGGCACCTTGCAAGGCGAATCTGAATTACAAACCGAAGAAAACCGCGATGCAGTTTCTGCAGGAATTCAAAATATGTTGCTTGGCGCCACCGCAATGTGCCTTGGCAGTTTTTGGTCCAGTTGCCCGAAGGGCGCTAATGACGATGTAGCGAAGCATTGTGGATGGCCTGAGGGCACACACATCACGGCCATGTTGTACTTGGGTTGGCCGAATCGCGACATTCCCGACCGCGAACGCCCTGCGCCCGCAATTACCTACTTCAACTAATCAGCCTGGGCGGTACACGCCAAAAACGTCGCGCAATGCGTCGCTTACTTCACCAAGCGTTGCGCTTGCTCGTAAAGCTTCTTTCATTGGATGCAACACGTTGCCCGTGCCCTTCGCGGCTTCGCGCAAGGCTTCAAGCTTCGCTGCAACCAATGCCATGTCGCGGTTGGCCTTGTACTTCGTAAGGCGGTCGACCTGACCTTGTTCCAAACCAGGAATTGGCGGTGTAATTTTTGGCTCTGGCTCATTGTCAACCGTGAACTTATTGACACCAACCAACACGCGAGTCTGATCGTCGATCGACTTCGTGTAGCTGTAGGCGGCTTCTTCAATTTCGTCCATTTGGAAGCCGGCTTCAATGGCTTGCACTGCCCCGCCCATTTCGTCGATGCGCGCAATGTATTCGTATGCCAGGCGCTCAACTTCATTTGTCAGCGATTCGACAAAGTACGAACCAGCAAGTGGGTCTGGTGTGTCGGTTACTCCGCTTTCATAACCAATGATCTGCTGCGTGCGCAATGCAATACGAGCAGCTTCTTCGGTTGGCAGGCTGAGCGCTTCGTCGTACCCGTTGGTGTGCAAGCTTTGCGTTCCACCCAACACTGCAGCCATGCTTTGCACGGCTACGCGCACCACATTGTTCAGCGGTTGCTGCGCAGTAAGAGTTGAGCCACCAGTTTGTGTGTGGAAGCGCATCAGCTTGCTTGCTTCCTTCTTGGCACCAAAACGATTGGTCATGATGTCGTGCCACATGCGGCGGCTAGCGCGGAACTTTGCCACTTCTTCGAAGAAGTTGTTGTGGCCGTTCCAGAAGAAGCTGAGGCGTGGACCAATGTCGTCCACATCGAGACCTGCATCAATTGCTGCCTGCACATATGCAATGGCGTTTGACAACGTGAATGCGAGCTCTTGCACCGCGGTGCTTCCTGCTTCGCGAATGTGATAACCGGAAATGGAAATGGTGTTCCACTTTGGAACATTCTTTGAGCAGTATTCAAAAATGTTGGTGATGATGCGCATTGAAGGCTTCGGGGGGTACACGTACGTTCCGCGCGCGATGTATTCCTTCAACAGGTCGTTCTGAATGGTGCCGCTAATTGCCGTACTTGGCACGCCACGCTCTTCTGCAACCAACTCGTACATCAACAACAAAATTGCTGCTGTTGAGTTGATGGTCATCGATGTGGTCACTTTGTCGAGCGGCAAGTCGGCAAGCAGTGTGCGCATGTCGTCGAGTGAGTCAATTGCAACGCCAACTTTTCCAACTTCGCCAGCCGAACGCGCGTGATCGCTGTCGTAACCCATTTGTGTTGGCAAGTCGAATGCACAACTGAGTCCTGTTTGACCAGCCTCGAGCAAAAACTTAAATCGCTGGTTGGTGTCTGCGGCACTGCCGAAGCCTGCGTATTGACGCATGGTCCACAATCGGTCGCGGTGCATGGTTGGGTAAATGCCGCGGGTGTATGGCTGCTGGCCTGGAGCACCAAGTGCCGTTGTCGGGTCGAATGAGCCCAGCGATTCCGCGGTGTACAACGGGTTAATGGTGATGCCGGAGTCGGTCTGGCGCTCAGAAGGGGTTTCAGCCATGGGTCTAGGTTACGAGATTGAGCCCAAATTGTCGCATGGCTAGCCTTGCCATATGACCGCAACCGAGAACAGCACCCGCATGATTGACGGAGTCGAATTGAAGCCGCGCGAAGTGGCAGCAATTGGTCGCCCAAAATACGACTCCATTGAAGATGAGCGCCGTGCACGCAAAGTTGGGCTTGCCGCTTCACTTCGCGTATTTGGTCGACTTGGTTACGGCGAAGGCGTTGCAGGACACATCACTGCACGCGACCCAGAATTTACTGACTGCTTTTGGGTGAACCCGTTTGGCAAAAGTTTCCGTCACATGAAAACCAGTGACTTGATTTTGGTGAACCACGATGGCGAAGTGGTGTACGGAACACAGCCGGTAAACCGCGCGGCGTTTGTATTGCACGCAGCAATTCACAAAGCTCGACCAGATGTGATTGGTGCTGCACATGCACACTCCACATACGGCAAAGCATGGTCATCGCTTGGTCGCAAACTAGACCCGATTACACAAGACGCATGCATTTTCTACGAAGACCACACCGTCATTGCAGAACAAGGTGGCAAAGTGGTGTTCGAAGTTGCCGCTGGCGAAGAATTTGCTTCACTCTTCCCAACTGGCAAAGCAGCCATTCACCAAAACCACGGCTTGTTTACCGTTGGCACCACGGTTGAAGCAGCGGCATTTTGGTTCATCACCATGGACCGCAGTTGCCAAGCACAGTTGCTTGCAGAAGCAGCGGGAACGCCGAAGCTCATTGATCATGATTCCGCGATGTACACACAGCAGCTCACCGGTTTCGCCGATGCAGGCTGGTTCCAGTTTCAACCGCTGTTCCAAGAAATTTGCGCAACAGATCCTGACCTGTTCGATTGAGCAGTAACACTTCTCCACTCGCGCAAAAATCGCTGAGCACTCGAGTTGGCGGTTTACCGCCCGAGTTGTTCTTCATTTGCTCTGCTAGCGCGCAATACATCGGCGCTGTCATTGCGTTTCGCTTGTTCGACCGCGTTGCGCCAGAAAGCGTTGCGTGGTTACGAGTAATTGCTGCTTCGTTGATTCTGATTATTTTTTCTGCACCACGATTGATCCGTCAGGGCAAATGGTCGCGCAGCGAACTCATTTCGGCAGCAGCGTTTGGCATTTCCGTTGCACTGATGAACCTGACGTTTTATTTGGCCATTGATCGCTTGGATTTGGGTAAAGGTGTGGCCATTGAATTCATCGGGCCAATTTGTGTTGCCGCATTCCAAACTAAGTCGCGCCGTAATGCGCTTGCTCTTGCATTGGCAACAATCGGCGTTGTGGTGCTGTCGGGATTCGAACTAGGCAACGAACCACTTGGGCTGTTATTTATTTTCCTTGCCTCTGCATGTTGGGGTGCGTACATCGTGATTGGCTCGAAAGTTGCGCAACTCAACCGTGGCGTGTCCGGCTTAGGCGTTGGGCTTGCAATCGGCGCTGTAGTTATTGCCCCATTTGGCGCTCCGAACAGCGGACCTGCTTGGCACTCTCCTTCCATTCTTTTTGCCTGCGTGTTGGTGGGTCTATTTTCGAACGCACTCGGTTACGGAATTGAACAATCAATCATGCGCAAGATTCCCGTGCGCAGATTTTCCGTATTGCTTGCATTGCTTCCTGTTACCGCAGTGGTGTTCGGATTTTTCTTTCTCGATCAAACACCAACGTTGATTGATTTACTTGGGATGTCCCTCGTGCTCATTGGTGTAGTTGTGCAGCAACGCGATGTGTTGCCTGCAGCCAGCGAAACCGCGTAAATAGCGCTCAAGAGTGCCATCACCTCGCCGATACCTATCGGTAGACTGAATAGAAGCCATTGAGGAGATTTCTCACCATGCGCGTCCCCCACAAAATTTCTGCAGTTCTTTGCGTTCTCGTCAGCAGCACGATGCTGTTGTCGTCCCTTGTTGCCCCTGTGCATGCCGAAGAAGGTCAGTTACCTATTGCTATTCAAATTGAAGGCCGCGGGTATGGACACGGTCGTGGACTCAGCCAGTACGGCGCGTACGGATACGCAGCGGTGTACGGCTGGTCGTGGGATGCAATTCTGAACTTCTATTACGGCGGGGCTACTGGCAACACACTTGGAGCACTTCCCGACCCTGGCCAAGAAGTAACCACCTGGCTCAGCGCACTGAACAACGCGCAAACCGCAGTTATTTCCGACGGCAACAATGCCATATTCGTGCAGGACCCTGCACCAGGCCGCACCTGGGGCTCGCTCGTTGCGCGTGAAGTTGCCAACCGCGTGTATCGCGTGTGGGGAACGCAAGAACGACGCTGTGCGACTGCAGCAGCAGACCCAGCGTCTGAAGGTTTCACGTTGATTGGAGATGTACAAAATGTTGCATCGTTCACCACTCAAGTTGGCGCAGACCCTGCAGCGGCCCCAACACAGTTGATTGGATTATGCGAGCCACGTGTTGGTTCAACAAAATTCAAGATTCGTTACTATCGCGGAGAAGTTCGCGCAGTAAATAACTCACGCGGAGAAAACCGCACCATTAACGCTGCGTCGATGGAAAATTATTTGCGCGGCGTAGTGCCTCGCGAATCACCTGCAGAGTGGGGCGCTGCTGCCGGTGGTGCAGGTATGAATGCATTGCGCGCGCAAGCAGTTGCAGCACGTTCGTATGCGGCAACCGAAAACCGATACGCAGGTCTTGCGCGTACGTGCGACACACAGGATTGCCAGGTGTACGGAGGCGCACTGTTGCGCGAATCAATTAATGCCGCTCCCACCGCCCTCGAAAATGCGTTCACCGACCAGGCAATTGCCGAAACAGCTGGCGTGGTGGTACTGACGCCAAAAGGCCTGCCTTCACGCACCGAATTCACTTCTAGTAACGGTGGTCGCACGGCTGGCGGCACCTTCCCCGCCCAAGCAGACCCAGGCGATTTAGCAAGCGACCCGATCAACTCGCTTCTCGTATGGACGCGTGTGTTCTCTGCAGCTGCAATTCAGGCCAAGTACCCAGCAGTTGGCACGCTGACTTCGGTAGTCACGAATCACGACGGTCTTGGTGGCGACTGGAATGGATACGCGAGCACCGTCACCATTAACGGCACTGCTGGCAGTGTGACCGTAACGGGATGGGCATTTAAGACCACGTTCGACATTCCTGCGCCATGGTTTGAAACCACCAGTGTTGTTGGTGCTCCATTTGATGCTGCGCCAGTTGGCTCATTCATCTTCATTGGCGACTCAGTTGGCGAAAGCATGAAGGCAGAATTCAGCGCAGTAGTTACACCTTCGTATCCGACCATGAATTACCAAGCGCTTACTAACCGCTGCATGGTTGGACCAAGTTGTGTTGCCGCTGCAAGCGGACTTCCCGACGCGCCAGCAATTATTAATTCGCTTACCCCTGAGCAATACCCAAACATTGCCATTATTCAGCTTGGCTACAACGACGACCCGAACACACTGCAAGCCGACGTTGACCTTGTAGTGAACGCGCTGAACGCGCGAGGAATTCAGCGCGTGGTGTTTATTAACTTGTCAACGCGTCGCACATCGCGCAACTATGCGTTGTCAAATGCGGTGCTTGCTAATGCCGCGAACAGCTACCCCAACGTGTCGGTGTTGGATTGGAACTCAGCGAGCATTGCTCCAACGCAAAGCCGCTGGTTCAAAGATGACGTTCACTTGACCAACACCGGTCGCGCACAATTCGCGCTCTTCATTCGCAATCAGCTGGACGCACTGCGTGCTAACGGCACAATTGCTAGTGGTACTGCAACCATCGTTCCACTTGGCGTGCCGATGGCAAAGGGTGACCGTGGCGACAACGTGAAGTTGCTGCAGACGCAGTTGAACACATACTTGAATTTGCCAAAGAAGAAGCGAATGAAGGTTGACGGAGTGTTCGGCAAGGGCACCGCAGCATGGGTATCGCAAGTAGAAACCAACAACGGTCTTCCCGTTGATGGAATTGCCGACGACGCAGTACTTGCAGTGTTGAGCATTGATCCATCTACCATCACGCTGAAACTTGGCATGAAGCACGCAACGGTGGCCACTGCGCAAACCGCGCTCGCCCGCGTGTTGAAGGTGAAGGTCAAGGCCGACGGAGTGTTTGGTTCAGGAACACAGCGCCTCGTAAAGCGCTTCCAGAAAACAGTTGGGCTGAAGCAATCAGGCGTGATTAATCACGAAACCTGGATGGCTCTGCTTAGCGCTTCATCCCAGCAGTAAACCGCGCTTCCCACGCCTCAGTACTGACCATTTCCGGGTACATGGCGCGATATTCGCGCTTCAGGCGGCCATAGGAAAAAGCAATGGCAGTAATGGATTTTGCTACTTGACCGAGCAATGAAAAGAACCGCTTTGTGTCGCGTTCGACCACATAGCCATCGGCAATGCGGTCGTGACGATACAACATGCGATTGCGCAACGTGGCAACACCAACTGCTCGGGCATCAATTGGCCCTACCCCATACCCGCGCAAGCGAAGCGGACGCGGAATGATGTACCCGCCCACCGACACAATGGCAAACAAAAATCCGAACGCACGCAGTGCCTTGGGTCGTCGTTTGCGTGGCTCAATTGCTGCGAGCTCTGCGGTAAGTGGTGCAGGCTTTTCCTCTGCGCATTTGCGCAACTCATCGTGCAGCGCTGCGTGATCGATCTTCATCCACTCACTTGGGCCGGCCAAGAACGCATCCAGACCCTTCAGCATGTATTCAGTGCTGGAATAGCGCATGGAAAACAAGTTGCGGAAACCAAACGATGCGAAGCGGTACGCCAAGTTCCACCAGTGATGCTTGTCAAACACCAAGGTGTCGACCAGTGCCAGGTTGCGTGACTCGTAAAACAACGAACTTGGATTGTTCTTCAACCCGAAGTCGGCGTGCCACACGATGACACCGTTCAGCGTGACGCTGTGCTTGCCCGTGTGCATGAGGCCGAAAGCAACGTCATCGCCACGCACAAACACGGGAAGTGGGTTTTCGTTGGTAATTGAGATTGGAAATGCCGTGTACCACCAGGCGGTGTAGTCAAATGGAATTTCTGGTGCGTCGATAACGGCGAGTTCGCGCTTGCGTAAATCGTCTTCGCGTCCTAGTGCTTGCAGCGGATAAATAGAACGGAACGAATACTCAGAACCAGCCTCGAACTGCAACCACGGGCGCTCTTCGCTGAGCATTGCACCGTGCACGCACAACTTTGGGTCGCGCGCATTGGCAAACAAGGCCATGGTGCGCACCAGTGCTTCTGGTTCGAGGGTGATGTCGTCATCCATGAACAACACGTGCGTTGCCCAACCCTGCTTGCGCAGTTCAATAAGGCCGCGAGCAAAGCCACCAGCGCCACCGAGGTTGCCGTTTGGCACCACTTGCAACGGAGCATCAGCAGGCGCATCGAACGTGACGTTCTGCGCGTTATCCACGACAAACACGCGCACACGACCACGCAACACATCGATGCTGCGCTCAAGCTCCAACACATTGCCTACGGTTTTGCGGACGTATTCCTGACGATTAAACGTGGTGATCGACAGCGACAGTTTCACGTAGTGTGCTGGTGCGTCCGCACTCACCCATTCGCCGCCCGTCATGCACACTTCGCCGCCCTGGGCCAACACTCGAACGAAATAGGTTCCGTACGGTGTTGACTGCAAATTCGGCAGTGAAAACTCAATAAATACTGGCGATCCTTCGCCCTGTGGCAATGGCTCGGTGGCCACAACAGTTTCTCCACGCGCAGTAACGCCCACAACTTGTGCGATACCTACGCCCGATGCGCGCACGCGTACCGCGAGTGCGTTCACCGTGGTGATGCGACTCCAGCGTCCGGCAGCAAACACACCAAACGACGTATCGAATGACACCTCGGCGCCATCTTGCAACACCGCTCCGCCAGGAACGAGTTTTGTCGTGCCATCGAAGCGCGCATACAACAACGGTTCTGTTGTGGTTTCGGTCGGCAAAACCAAACGTTGCAGCAACTGCGACATTATGCGGCGCTCAATGGGTCGGTGAAAAACGATGGAATTGAAGTGTTGGTATTCACTGCTTCAAGAATCCCGCTTGCAGCATTGAGAGCTTCGTGAATGGTGACGTCCATGTCGAGATAACGATATGTGCCAAGGCGGCCGAGGAATGTGACGCCCTGTTGTGCACGGGCTTGCTCAACGTATTTCACCAGTTGATCTTTTTCTTCAACCAGGCGAATTGGGTAATACGGCGTATCGGCTTCGCCACACAAGCGCGAATACTCGGTGTACGTCACCGACTTGTCGTGGTGCTCCCACGGCGCGAAATGTTTATGTTCGGTAATGCGCGTGTACGGCACACTTTCGTCGCAGTAATTCAACACTGGACAACCTTGCACATCGCCGTCTTGCACTTCTTGAACGAAGTCGAGTGTGCGATACCCAAGGCGACCATGTTCGAAACCGAAATATGCATCGATCGGGCCTGTCCACACCACGTGGTCATATGCATGCGACGACGCAGGATCAAATGCTGTTGACAGGTGCACCGTGATTGACGGGTGATCCAAAATCGCTTCCACA
>CAITUB010000249.1 GCA_903895515.1 uncultured Acidimicrobium sp.
AGCCTTCGCTTGAATAGCGCGACGGCATTGACACACCATGTACATGTTGTGCACCAAGTGCTTCAACTGCAATTGCAGCAACCAGCGCCGAGTCAATTCCACCAGACAGCCCAATCACTACGTCGGTGAATCCGTTCTTGCGCACATAATCGCGAGTGCCAAGAACCAGCGCGCCAAATACTTGTTCCATGTCGGATGCATTCGGAGCAATTGTTCCTTCGCACTGTGCGCCACTTGCGCGTGAAGTTTTCGAAATCTCGACGACCGAAACTGCGTTGGAAATTTTCGATTCGTTTACTGCGATGTCAATGAACGACAGACTCTCGCCAAATTGTTCGGCGCGCATCAACATGTCGCCGCGGTGGTCGAACACCATGCTTCCACCATCAAACACCAATTCGTCTTGTCCGCACACTTGATTGACATACACAATTGCGCACGAATTTGTTTGCGCGCGCTCACTCACCATCTGTTGACGCTCATCAAACTTTCCGCGGTGATACGGCGAACCATTGATGTTGATGTTCAGCGTTGCGCCAGCTTTGGCCTGTTGTTGCACTGGTCCATCTGCTTGCCAGATGTCCTCACAAATGGTGACGCCAACGTGTACGCCTGCAATAGCGAACAACGAGAACGAAGTTCCCGCAGTGAAATAGCGATCTTCATCAAACACGCTGTAGTTCGGAAGCAACTGCTTGTTGTATGTGCCGTGCAATATTCCCTTCGATGCAATGGCTGCCGAGTTCGCAAGCGTGCCTATTGACCCGTCGACAAAACCAAAGACAGCCACGCAACCCTGGGTTGCTGCCACTATGTCGCGCATTGCCTGCTGGTTTTCGGCCACGAACCCCGATTTCAAGACCAGGTCTTCAGGTGGGTACCCGGTAATGGACAGTTCGGGAAAGACCACGATGTCGCAGCCGGCAGCGTCAGCAGTTGCGTACATCTCTCGGATTCGGCGTGAATTACCAGCAATATCGCCAACTACGGGGTTGAACTGGGCTAATCCCACCCGCACGTTTTGAGTCGCTACCGCCACGACTTCAGGCTAGGGGTCTACAACTTCACAAAGCGTTCACATTTGGGCAACGGGGGCGAAATCCCCATGAACGAGACTTTCCGTGTACCCGAATTCGGGGTTATGGCCCGAATTCTCAACCGGAAGGAAATGACATGCCATATCAAGCGGAATACATCTGGATCGACGGCCATAAGCCAACTCCAATGCTGCGTTCAAAGACCAAGATTCTTGCGAACAGCGTGAAGACTCCACCAATTTGGGGTTTCGATGGTTCATCAACCGAACAAGCAACTGGTGACGCATCAGACTGCATGTTGAAGCCAGTGTTTACATGTCCAGACCCAATTCGTGGCGGCAAAAACATTTTGGTGTTGTGCGAAGTAATGCTTGCTCAAACCGAGAAGCCACACCCAACCAACACACGTGCATTGTGTGCAGATGTTGCAAAGAAGTTTGCAGCACACGGAATGATTTACGGCATCGAGCAGGAATACACCATGATGCGACTTGATGGTCGTCCATACGGATTCCCAGAAGCCGGTGGCGAACCTGCACCACAAGGTCCTTACTACTGCGGCGTTGGCGCTGGCCGAGTAATGGGTCGTGAAATTATTGAAGAGCACACATGGGCATGCATCGAAGCAGGTCTCATGATTGAAGGAACGAATGCTGAAGTAATGCCTGGTCAGTGGGAATTCCAAATTGGTGCAGCAGACGCACTCACCGTGAGCGACCACATGATTGTTGCTCGTTGGTTGCTGGATCGCATTGCAGAAGATCACAACGTGGTCATCTCGTATGCAGCCAAGCCACAAAAGGGTGACTGGAACGGAGCTGGTGCACACACCAACTTCTCGACAAAGGCAATGCGTGGAAGTTATGCAGCAATCGAAGCTGCATGTGATGCGCTTGGAACTCGTGTGATGGAACACGTGAACAACTACGGCGATGACATTCAGAGCCGCCTCACCGGAAAGCACGAAACTGCACCGTGGGACAAGTTCACCTACGGCGTCTCCAACCGCGGAGCATCAGTGCGTATTCCTTGGCAGGTTGCTCGCGACGGTAAGGGTTACGCAGAGGACCGTCGTCCAAACGCCAACGTGGATCCATACGTGGTGACACGCCTCATTTTGGAAACGGTGTGCGGAGCTGCGAAGGCACCGACCGCCAGCACCAAGGCCCCGAAAAAGGCTGCCAAGAAGAAGGCTCCGGCGAAGAAGAAGGTTGCAGTTAAAAAGAAAAAGAAGTAATTCGCCCCTAAGGCGGAGATAGAGCCTCAACGGCACCGAGGATCCGGTTCCTCGGTGCCGTTGTTTATTTATGCAGGCAGACTGTAGAGATGTCCACCATGCATGAACACCAACGCGACTACGTACTGCGCACCGTTGAAGAGCGCGGCATTCGCCTGGTTCGACTGTGGTTTACCGATGTTCTCGGAAACTTAAAGTCGTTTGCCATCAGCCCTGCTGAAATGGAAAATGCGTTAAACGACGGCATGAGCTTTGATGGTTCATCCATCGATGGCTTTAGCCGCGTACAAGAAAGTGATGTGCTTGCAATTCCAGATGCGAACACATTCGAAGTATTGCCATGGGCAGACGCGAAGGGCGCTGAAGCTCGCGTGTTTTGCGATATTGCAAAACTTGATGGCACTCCATTTGATGGCGACCCGCGCCAAGTGTTGCGCCGCAACCTCAGTGCTGCACGAGACAAGGGCTACTCGTTTTATATTGCTCCCGACATTGAGTACTTCTATTTCGCTCCGCCTGACGGCACGAATAAACCAGTGCTGCTCGACCAAGGCGGATTCTTCGACCTCACCAGCACCGACATTGCCAGTTCGCTGCGCAAAGAAACCATTCGCACGCTCGAGACCATGAGCATTCCTGTGGAATACAGCTTCCACGAAGATGCACCAAGTCAACACGAAATTGATCTTCGTCATACCGACGCGCTCACCATGGCCGACAGCGTGATGACATTCCGTTTTGTCGTGAAGGAAATTGCCGCACTTCATGACGTGCATGCAACGTTCATGCCAAAACCGCTTGAAACGATTCAAGGTTCTGGAATGCACTTGCACCTGTCGTTGTTCGAAGGCGAGAACAATGCTTTCCATAGCGCCGACGACCCGTACAACTTGTCGCCGACTGCAAAAAGTTTTATGGCCGGACTACTTCACCACGCAGCTGAAATCACTGCGGTCACCAACCAGACCATCAACTCCTACAAGCGACTTGTTCCTGGCTTCGAAGCGCCAGTTCACATTTCGTGGGCACGCAATAACCGCAGCGGACTCATTCGTGTTCCAATTCCAAAACGCGGAAGCGACTCAGCAACGCGCATTGAATATCGTTCGCCAGACCCAGCATGTAACCCATACCTCGCGTTTTCGGTCATCTTGGCTGCAGGTATGCGCGGTATCGAACAGGGATACGAACTCCCTGCCGAAGCTGACGCAAACTTGTTTGAAATGGACGATGCCGCACTCGAGAAGATGGGTATCCAACAATTACCGCAGTCGCTTTCTGAAGCGTTGCGCGTGATGGAGAATTCATCACTGGTTGCCGACGCTTTGGGCGATCACATTTTTGAATGGTTCTTGCGCAACAAGCGCGCAGAGTGGCGCTCGTACAAAACCCATATCAGCGAATACGAACTCGGCCGCTACCTCAAGTCCATCTAATTGCCCGTATGACCAGCGACCGTCTCACTCAAATGCTTGCGGTGTTCCCATCGCCTGCCCCGGTAGATCTTGCGCGCACGCTCGATTTAGCTGGGTTTCGCTGGAAAGCGGTTGCATCTGCAGATGAGGCCGCAAAGTGCGCTCCTGCAGAAGGCTGGTCCGGAGCCATCATCATGTGCGACGAAGACCCAGAGGGCGGCTGGTCACTATGTCGCTCTATGCGCAAGCGCGATGTGCCAGTCGAGCGAATTTTGGTACTCGTCAATGGCAGTCAACTACAGGATCTCGATTTACGCGACGAACTCTATGACGACTTCTGCTTGGCACCATTTCACCCGCGCGAACTTGAAGCACGCCTTCGTCATTTGTTCTGGTTTGAAATTAAAGGCAATCGTGAATCACTCGTTGAATACAGCGGACTCGTTCTCAACGTTGAGACATACCAAGCATCATTTGGTGGCCACGCACTCGATCTCACCTTCATGGAATATGAACTGCTGAAGTTCTTGGCTCAGAACCCTGGCAAAGTGTTCTCACGTGAAACGTTGTTGTCACGCGTGTGGGGATACGAATACTTCGGTGGTGCACGCACAGTGGATGTGCACATTCGTCGCTTGCGCGCAAAACTTGGTGAAGAGCATGCCAACCTCATTCAAACAGTGCGCAGTGTTGGCTACCGCTTCGGTCAATCGAAGTGGTCTGCAGGCAAAAACTAGGCCAGCGCCGTTACCAACGTTGCAGCACCAATTACTAAAAACAACACTGCTGCCGTGCGCTGAATTACACGCAGTGGAACTTTTGTTGTTAACCACGAACCGGTGAGTACGGCCAGGCCAGACACGCACGAAAGTGCGAGTGCCGCGCCGCACGCAACCGCAATCGGGTCTCCGAATCGAGCAGCAAAGCCAGCCGTTGCTAGTTGAGTGAGATCTCCAAACTCTGCAACCAAAATGACCGACGCAGCTGTCCACGCAACGCGCGAGTTCGACATGGAGGTCGACCACTTGTCTGTTGACTCTTCGTCATCGTCTTTTCCAGCACGCCACGTCAATATGGCGCCGATGATGAATAGAACACCGACCAGTAACTGAATTGGTCGCTCTGGAAGGCGCGAGAGCGCCGAGCCAAAAATTACTGCAACAACAACATGGAATGAATAACCGGCAGTGACGCCAAGCCACACGGGAAGTCGGCGACGGAAATGTGTTGACAACAACAGCGTTGCAAACATGGTTTTGTCGGGAAGCTCGGCCAGAAATACCGCAGTGAAAGTGACGAGTGCGTGTTGCAACATGGTGCAACTAACCGAGATGCGATTGCATCTGTTGAGCAAGCACGCGATGTTGCCGCAACATGTCATCAACCTTGTTGCTCACCAATTGCCCATTTTCGACAACTGACTTACCGTTCACAATGGTGTGCTTCGCACTTACTGGGCCACAACGCAACCACGCCTCAACCGGGTCGGCAATTGCCCCCGCAAATGCTGGGCCAGTGAGCGACCACACGGCAATATCGCCCACCGCGCCAACTGAGATTTCGCCAATTTCGCCAATGCGGCCAAGGCAACCTGCGCCTCCGCGCGTGGCTATTTCAAGTGCCATGCGTGCAGTTCCAGCCGCGGCTCCGTTCTGTAATTTTGCGAGCAACATTGCCTGGCGCGCTTCAAGCCATAGCGATGCAGAGTCCGCAGATGATGATCCGTCTACTCCAAGACCAACATGTACTCCTGCCTCGCGCAGTTGCACCACAGGCGAAATACCCGACGACAAAATGAGATTGCTACTTGGGCAATGTGCTGCACCAATTCCTGCTGCACCAAGTTTGTGAATCTCGTCGTGATTTGGCATCACGCAGTGCGCCACCCATGTTCGCTTGCTCAGCCAGCCAACCTCTTCTAAATATTGCGTTGGTCGACAGCCAAATGTGGCGACTGAAAAATCGTCGTCTTCAGAGTTTTCAGCAAAGTGGGTGTGCAGACGAACGTCCAACTTCTCTGCAAGTTCTGCCGATTCAATCATCAACTTTTTCGTCACGCTAAATGGCGAGCACGGAGCAAGCGCAATGCGCACCATTGCGCCATGACTGCGATCGTGGTGCAACTCCACCATGCGTTGCGACTCGGCAAGAATTACATCATGATCTTGCACCACGTTGTCGGGTGGCAAGCCGCCATCTTTTTCGGACAACGACATTGACCCGCGTGTTGGATGAAACCGCATACCAATGTCTTGCGCTGCAGAAATTTCTGCACTGAGCAAATCGCCGGCTCCTGCTGGGTGCACATACAAGTGATCAGTCGAAGTGGTGCAGCCCGACAAAGCCAATTCGGCAAGCCCGACCCATGCCGAAACATGTGCAGACTCTTCGTTCAACGTGCTCCACAGTGGATACAAAGTTTTTAGCCAACCGAACAACGCAGCATTCGTCATTGGCGGAAATGCGCGTGTGAGGTTTTGATACAGGTGATGGTGCGTGTTCACCAATCCTGGTGTTACCAAACAATCTGTTGCATCAATGGTTCGAGTCGCCACAGGCTCACTGCCTGCTGTTCCAATTCCTGAAATTAGACCGTTGGTGATGGCAACCCATCCACCAGCAATTTCTCTGCGCTGATTGTCAACTGTTGCGACTAGTGCCGCATTACGAATGAGAAGATCAGATGTTGACGTCAATGAGTTCACTACCCTCGTGGCGCTTGTCGGCATCCTTTTGCAGGAAGAATCCGATGAGCGCGGCAAGTCCAGCAGTGGACAAGCCAACCATTACGGGGAAACCAATGAGTGCAAGAACGATAAGTACGGCTCCAGGCATGACAATTACCGTAGTGGCTTGAAAGCCCAGGCTTCGATCTCCACCGCTCCACCGAATGGGAGCGAGGCAACACCAATAGTGCTGCGTGCTGGACGGCTGCCATCAAAACCGGCGACGTACGCCGTATTGAATGTGGCAAACGTGTCCATGTCGGTAAGGAAGCACAGTGTCTTTTTTACGTCGTGAATGTTGCAACCAGCAGAAGCTAACTGAGCCTTCAGGTTGACTACTGCTTGAGCGGTTTGCTTGGCAACGCCACCGGAAACGATTTTGCCTTCAACAACTCCAAGTTGGCCCGAAACAATGACCCAGTCTCCTGCGCGAACTACTGGGGTGTACGGCCCAAGTGGTGCAGTGGATTTTGCTGGTGCGGCAGACTTCTTCGCCGCTTTCTTTGGCGCTTTCTTCACTGCTTTTTTTGCAGTCTTTTTCGCGGTCTTCTTTGCGGTCTTTTTTGCAGTAGCCATGTCACCAGCGTATAGGGCGACGGCTTCTCTCCGAAAATGCGTCATACGATGAAGGCATGATCTCCCGCCGCCAATTCGTTACAGGAACTCTCGCAACCTTTGGTTTCGGCGGATCACTCAGTTTTCTTACCTCCTGTGCAAGTTCCACTCCTGACGCAGCAGCCGAACTTTTCCAAGTAGTTCAGCGATTTCCTCAAGTGTTAGTGCCGGGCTCTGTACGTATTCCCATTTCACTTGCCAACCAAGCGGGGCTGCTCGGAAAAACCAGTGGCGTAGAACTACCAACAGAACTTCGTGCACAATTGCTGAACGCAGAGAATGGCGAAGTGGTCATTGCAGACATGGTGGCTATGCGCCACGATGCAAACATTGACCCTCCGTACTGGCCGTTCCGCATCGATATTGCAGAGACGGGAATCTATTCACTGGTTATTGAGGGTGGAACACAAGATGGTGCCGGTGTGCAGATCATGGATCCTGCGACCATTTCCATTCCACTCATCGGATCATCGCTTCCTGGTTTTGATACGCCAACTATTTCGAATCCGCGTGGAGTTAATCCGGTGTGTACGCGCACTCCTGAACCGTGCCCACTTCACGACATCACGTTGAACGAAGCGCTGAAGCGTGGAAAGCCGATTGCATATTTGGTCGGCACACCTGCACACTGCCAAACAGGTACGTGTGCACCAGCACTAGAAGCGTTGTTGTCAATGCGCGAATTAGTTGGCGACAGACTCACCATGTTGCATACCGAGATTTATTCAGACGACACTGCAACTGTTGTTGCTCCAGCCGTTGAAGCACTGAACATGACGTATGAACCAGCGCTATTTATTACCGACGCCACAGGCGTGTTGGTAGAACGATTTGATGCAATCTTTGATGCAGTAGAAATTACCGAAGCGTTTACAACGCTTGGTGTGCTGTAACGGGATCAGCTAAAGCTGTTGCCACAACCACAAGTGCGCGATGCATTTGGGTTGTTGATCTTGAAACCAGCGTCTTGTAGACCATCCTGGTAATCAAGGCTTGCTCCAACGAGCAACTGTGACGATGCTTGGTCGACAACAACCTTTACGTCACCAAATGTCAACTGCTGATCTTCTGCGGTGAAGTCACCATCGAAAAACATTTCGTATGAAAATCCTGAACAACCACCAGGTCGTACTGCAACGCGCAATGCCAAATCGGTAGCGCCTTCTGCTTCGAGCAATTGCTTGACCTTTGATGCTGCATTGTCAGTAAGTGTGATCATGGACCAAATGCTACCCGTGTTCCCTTGCAAGGTAAAGAGCGCAGCACTACAAAATTTCAGGCTTCACGATAGGTTTTAGCCATGTCCAGCCCCCAGGTGGCTCCGCCAACAGCGCATGAAGTAACCGAGCTATTGCGTGCTGTCATGGACCCAGAGCTTGGCGACAACATTGTGGATTTGGGTATGGCCGGCGAGGTAACGGTAAGCGCCGAAGGCTTGGTGTCTATAGCCATGAAGCTCACCATCAAAGGCTGCCCACTACGCGTTCAAATTAGGAACGACATTGAATCGCGTGTGTTGGTGCACCCTGGCGTTACCAAAGTAACCATCGACTGGGGTGAGATGACCGCAGACGAACGCACCGCGGTCATGACGCGCGCCAGATGGAACGCAAAAGAGCAGGCAAGCGATACTCAAGTTCCTATTAATGCACGTGTGCTGGCAATTGCCAGTGGCAAAGGCGGCGTTGGAAAAAGTTCCGTCACGGTAAACCTTGCTGCAGCAATTGCCGAACAAGGAAACATCGTTGGCGTACTCGATGCTGACATCTGGGGTTTTTCCATTCCGCGAATGTTGAACATGCCCGATCGCTTAGAAGCGAAACGGGTTGAGGGAAGTGACAAGCCGCGCATTATTCCAAATGAACGCAAAGTTGGCACCGGCTTGTTGAAAGTGGTGTCAACAGGAATGTTGGTAGAAGACGAAGGCACGGCGCTCATGTGGCGCGGCCTCATGTTGACGAAGGCTGTTGAACAGTTTTTGAACGATGTGCAGTGGGGCGAACTTGATTACTTGCTCATTGACATGCCACCAGGAACCGGCGACGTGCAAATGGGACTTGCACGCATGTTGCCGCGCACCGATTTAGTAATTGTCACTACCCCTGCAGTGTCTGCGCAAAAGGTTGCTATCCGCGCCGCCGACATGGCGCGCAGAAGTTTCCTGCGCGTTGCCGGCGTAATTGAAAACATGACTTCCTTTACGTGCGAGCACGGAATCACCTACGAACTGTTTGGGCAAGGTGGCGGTCAAGCGCTTGCCAGCGAAATTGGTTCGCCATTGCTCGGGAACATTCCAATCGAAGCTGCAGTTGCTCACGGGAGCGATACCGGTGAGCCGATTGTGCTTTCGAAAACTGGTGCAGCAGCCGAAGCATTTACAGCAATTGCTCAGCGCATTATTAACGAAACAGTTTCCATGCAAGACATGTTGGGTTGTTCAGCGCGCGCCGAAGAAGTTGTGCAAGTTTCCGTTTCTCAGCGCCGTTAATTTTTGTAGTCAGAATCGCCCGGTAGCGAAATACCAACCACGCGTCCCTCTGCATCAACTTTTAACTGAGGAATAATCGCCGTTGGCGTGCCAATTTTCTTCGCGGCAACAAGTGCATCGTCGGTAGTTGCGTGCGGAAGCAGAAACTCTAAATTGCGAATGGTTGGCGGCATCATTGCCAAGTCCCCGCTTTCTTGACGCTGCAGCGCATCGGCTGGCGAAACCCACAAACTGGCAATGGTTTCGCTGTCATCGTGCAATGGTTCCTGACCTTCTGGAGCCCTTGCGACAAAGAAGCGTGTATCGAATCGGCGCGCCTCGCCAAGCGGCGTAATCCAATGACTTACATAATGAATGTTGTCGGTTATCAGGCGCAAGCGCTCGGCATCGCACAACTGCATCATTGACGTGTTGCCTTCGTGTACTTCGTGCCGCGCTGCTGAAAATCGCGCAATCACATCTTCGTCTTCAAAGCGAATCATTTCTTGACCGTCTGCAGGACGAGCAAGTAACACGCCCGCTTCTTCGAAACATTCGCGAATAACTGCTACCCAATACGACAGTCCACCATGTGGAATTGCGAGCAGGGCACTCGCTTCTTCATCGGTGAGTCCGTCACAGTGAGCTTCAAGCGTGGACTCTGCATCATTGGCGTCCACTCGGCCACCAGGAAATACATACATGCCTTTTGCAAACGCGGCATTCAGCGTGCGTTGCAACATGAACACTTCAACTCCGTTCAACGGATGATCGCGCAACAACATCACCGTCGCCGCTGGGCGAATCGGCACCATCACCGGATCAAAGTCGGGTGTGCTCATGACTGCTTGCCAGTTGTTGCTACTCGCTTACTTCTGCCCAACACGTAGGCGCCAACTACAGCAACAACGCTTCCTACTACTGCAAGTGGTGCAACGGTTTCGTGGTTTACCAAAACTCCGAGTGCGAGTGACACAGCCGGCATTAAGTACAAACTGCCTGCTGCACGAGTTGAACCAATGCGACCAGACAGCGTGACCATTGCATAATGCGCCATGGCAGTGCCAAGCACGCCGAGTGCAAGCATGGCTGCAAATGGGCCCCATGCGAATGGTCGATCGTTATTGATCAACGAATACACGCCAAGCGGTGCAAGCAAAATGACTGCAACAATTTCTGCACGTAATAGAACCGGAAGCGACCCGTACAACTGTTGCAATGGCGATGCCACATTGAGCGCGAACCCATACAACACGAGTGCACCAAGAATCAGTACAACGCCAAACATGCTTGATGAACTTTCACGAATAGATGGAAGTGCGATCAGCACTACTCCACCAAAGCCAATTGCAAGCCCAAGCATTTGCCCACCAGGTGGTAAGCGCCGAGCAATGACTGAAGCAACCACGGCAACAAACAACGGCGTTGCACCATTCAACATTCCAGTGACACTGCTTGATACATGTTGTTCGGCAAACGGAAACACGGTGAGCGGAACGGCTAACCACACCAGAGACAGCACCACAATGTTTGGCCAGGCCTTCTTTGGCACTGGTTGTCGTGCCTTCGGAATCATGCTGAGCGTGATGCACCCAAACAGCACCCGCATTGGGGTAATCAAGCCAGGCGCAAATGAATCCAGCCCAATATCAATGAAATAAAACGATGAGCCCCAGATCAACCCGGGAATAACCAACAACAGCCAATCAAGTGGCTGTAACGGCGCCGTTTCAGATGCCTCGCGACGCTGCGTTGCTTCGTTACTCACTCGCGCCTGTTCGCTTCTCGCGGTAGTCGCGCGCAGCACCTTCCAACGGTTCAATTTCCAATGTCACACCATCAATAGCAGCTACGCGGAACGGACTGCCCGACGTAATTGGTGTTGAACGATTAGTTCGTGCACGCCAATGCGCATCGTGAACATTGACGATGCCTTCAGGATTCACATCGCTTACTGCAATGCCTTCTGTGCCAATTAACCATTCGCGACCAATCGTTGGCGTCGCAAAACGTGTGCGCACCATGCTTGGCATTCCAACAATAAATGCGAGTGTCATCATGGCGATGCCTGAAACAAGTGTGATCCACGACATGCGCATGTTGCTTCCGTCTATTGGTTCATAGAGCGCAAACGAGGCAACGACAAACATGACGAGGCCTACTCCCGTCCAAAATCGCGGCACTCCAACCTGCACATCGACTGCAAATGCAACCAATGCAATCACGATCAGGGCAACTGCCCATCCGCGCACCGGCAATGCAGCCAAACCATATGTTCCGAGCAACGTACAAATTGCCCCGACTACTCCAGCAATTCCGATTCCTGCTGTGAAGAACTCAAACACCAACAATGCCAGTCCAATGGCAAACAACAAATATGCAACAGGCGGGCTTGCAACTGTGTGCATCAATTGACCGGTGAGTTCCAACTTAAAGAAACGCGCCGATGTGGCGTCGCGAACAATTTGGCCACTGCTGTCTACTTTTTCGACAACAGTATTTAATTCTGTGTTGCCAACTTTCACACCGTCTAGTGCCAACAACATGTTTCTAACAACAGGTACACCTTGGTCGTCTCCTGCGTAATTCAACACGCCTTCTTTACGCGCTTCGCTAAAGCCAATGGTTGACGTACGAAGCACAGCGCCAATGGGGCCAAATGAAACTTCTGTTCCATTCACTTTCAGTGCTTGACCGGTAAATCCGATTCGAGCACCCGGAGCCATTGCTCGCACATCGGCAACGGCCAACAATTGCGCTGCAAGTCCGTACGCACGTGCTCCCGATGGCCCAACCCACACGGCAACGGGAATGTCTGCTTGCGAAATTTTTGTTAACAGTTCGGCCATGCGTTCGGCAGATACCACTGCACCACGCGAGTTCACCTGCAACACGACTGCTTGTGCCCCATTTTCTTGCGAACGAACAAGTGCGTGCTCAATTTCTGCCACCACCACATTGTCAATAAGACCGCTCACTGCAACGATGTCTACTGGCGCTAGGTCTGTTGCCGATTCGGCTCCTGCATTTCCATTAAATGAGCACAACACCGCGCCAACGGCCAATGCGGCGATTGCAAGCCGTGAAACACGTGGGAACTTATGCACGAAAACCTCCGGGGTAAGCAGAACTGCACCTGTACGGTATCCGCGCGGCGGCTAGCCAGTCATCTCCAATTGCGTAATACCCGCGAGGGATATGATCGTTACGTGCATATTTTGGTTGGAACCGACGCCCAGTGGGTACTTGACGAAGTACTTGCAGCCCTCAGCTCACCAGAAAATTCCTTCACCGTATGTAGCAATGGCCGCGACGTTCCGGAAGCAATTGAAACGCGCACACCAGATGTGGCAATTCTCGATTCGCAGTTTGGATCAATGGGCGGCATGGCTGTGACCATGAACCTGCGCCTCGATCACAGCGATCACCGCATTCCACACATTCCAGTTCTCATGTTGCTCGACCGCGATGCAGATGTGCATTTGGCAAAACGCAGTGGCGCCGAAGGTTGGCTTGTGAAGCCGCTTGACGCATTGCGTATTCAGCGCGCTATTCGTGCACTTGTGGCAGGAGATTCCTGGCACGAAGGCACAACTTCTGGTTCTGTTTCCGCAACTCGCTAATTTTTTGTAAACGACTGCACGTTTGCTGGAGGCACCAGCGAAACTGGACGCATGTCGAATCCGGCCCCCGCAAAGATTTCGATTCCTGCAGCGCTTCTTCCGTCTGATGGGCGCTTCGGTAGCGGACCTTCGAAAATTCGCGATGCACAAATTGATGCACTCGTTGCCGCCGGCAAAAACATTCTGGGCACATCGCACCGACAGGCACCTGTAAAAAACTTGCTTGGTTCAGTTCGCGAACAATTGCATCAACTGTTTTCTTTGCCAAACGACTGGGAAGTCGTGTTCGGTAACGGTGGAGCAAGCATGTTTTGGGATGCTGCAACATTTGGTCTCATCGACAAGCGCAGCGAGCATTTGGTGTTCGGTGAGTTCTCATCAAAGTTCGCCGATGCTGCACGCAAGGCTCCGCATCTGCAAGAGCCAGTTGTCGTCGATGCCGCTCCAGGCACCGTTGCAGAAGTTGAACTTGCCGACGTCGATACGTATTGCTTCACTCACAACGAAACAAGCACTGGCGCGGCAATGCCACTCGTTCGCCCAACCACACCACAAGATGCGATCGTGGTGGTTGACGCAACGTCTGCTGCAGGCGGAATGGCGTGGTCAACAAGTGAAGTAGACGTGTACTACTTCTCTCCACAAAAGGGTTTTGGTTCTGAAGGTGGAACATGGATCGCACTGTGTTCACCACGCGCGGTTCAACGAATCAACCAAATTGCAGCAACAAAACGCTGGTGCCCAACTTCGCTCGACCTGTCCGTTGCCCTCGAAAACTCGCGCGCCAATCAGACATACAACACACCCTCAATTTCAACCTTTGTCATGTTGAACAACCAACTGAAATGGATGCTGGAAAACGGCGGTCTCGACTGGTGTGTTCAGCGCACGACACAGAGTTCGGAGCACCTCTACAACTGGGCTACGCGGCAGAGTTTCGCTGCTCCGTTTGTACATAACCCTGCTTACCGCTCGCCCGTCGTTGGCACCATTGACATTGACGGATTTGATGCAAACACCATTAACGCGGTGTTGCGCGACAACGGCATTGTCGATACCGATTCATATCGCAAACTTGGCCGCAATCAACTTCGCGTATCCATGTTTCCTTCCGTCGAACCAACCGACATTCAACAACTCACTAAATGCATCGACTACATCGTGGAGCAACTGTCATGACCAGCAAACGAATCGTGATCGCCGAAACCATTGCTGAATCTGGCCTCGATCGGCTGCGTGCTGCCGGCTTCGACGTAGATGTTCAACTGGACAAAACACCAGAACAACTGCATGAAATACTGCGCGGTGCTCATGGGCTTATTGTGCGCTCGGCAACCATGGTGGATGCCGCAATGTTGAAGGCAGGAAGCGACCTCGTTGTCGTTGCGCGCGCTGGTGTTGGCCTAGACAACATTGACGTAGAGGCTGCAACTGCTCAAGGCGTCATGGTGGTAAACGCGCCACAGTCGAACGTGTTGTCTGCAGCCGAACACACGATGGCCCTCATCATGGCTATTGCCCGCAATGTTCCCCAAGCTCATCGTTCATTAATGGAAGGTCGCTGGGAACGCAGTAAGTGGGAAGGCATCGAACTTGCTGGCAAGACGCTTGGCATTTTGGGTCTTGGCAGAATTGGAACACTCGTTGCGCAACGCGCTCGCGCATTTGACATGCGACTCATTGCATTCGACCCATTCGTCTCGGTAGAACGCGGACGCGAACTAGGTGTGGACATGACCACGCTTGAGCGTGTGGTTGAGCAGGCCGACATTTTGACCATTCACTTGCCAAAAACAAAAGAGACCAACGGCATTATCAACACTGAGATGATGAAGCGCGCAAAACCATCGCTGCGCATCGTCAACGTTGCGCGCGGCGGAATTGTGAACGAGGAAGATCTTGCAGAGGCGCTGCGCAGTGGCACCATTGCGGGAGCAGCACTCGATGTGTTTGTAAAGGAACCAACTACAGATTCCCCATTGTTCGCATTAAGCAATGTTGTGGCAACTCCACACTTAGGTGCAAGCACTCGCGAGGCGCAAGACCGAGCTGGCGAAGTAGTCGCCGACATGGTGCAACTTGCACTGAAGGGTGACTTCGTCCCATTTGCCGTCAACCTTGAAGCAAAAGACGCCAATGAAACGCTGAAGCCATTCATTCCACTTGCCGACCGACTTGGCCGCGTGTTTGCCTCACTCATTGAAACTGCTCCAACAGCAATTGAAATTTCGACGACAGGTGAGATCGGTGCTTACGATCCGGGCCTCATCACGATCAGTGCATTGAAAGGCATGTTGTCGCGCTGGACACATGAACCGGTCAGCCTGGTGAATGCACCGAGCATTGCGCGCAATTTAGGAATCGCTGTTGAAAGCGTGGCGTCAACGAACACCACACATCGCGACTACGTCAACCTCATCACGCTGCGCTCTGGCGATCGCAATCTTTCAGCCACGCTTACTGGTAGGCGTCGCGAAGCACGCATTGTCATGATTGATGGTCACCTCACCGACATTCCGCCGTCTGAACACATGTTGGTCGTGAAAAACGATGACAGGCCAGGTGCAATTGGGCGTGTGGCCACCGCACTCGGTGATGCTGGAATCAACATTGCCAACATGGATGTGGGTTCGACGGAAACCGAAGGCAGCGCGTTGATGTGTATTGCTACAACAACTGCTGTTCCGCTCGACGTGATGAACAAACTGCGCACACTTGAGGGAATTTCAAGCGTTGTTTCAGTTGGCGCTTAACAGCACCGACTATTTCTTGCGACTGGATCTCTTCACTTTCGCAATGGGCATCCGCACCAGGTCATCATCAATGACGTCATGGCGAGGGCCCCAACTGCCAATAAGCGCCTGAGCCATTGCAGCCGCTGGAAGAGCCAACACTGCACCAACTGGCCCAAGAATTGCTCCACCAACAATTGCCGAGCCAAACGCGACTGCGGCATGAACATGCAACGTACGCGCGGTAATGCGTGGCGAGATGAGGTAGTTCTCCAGTTGTTGATACACCAATACGAACGCAATAACTAAAAGCGCCTTGAACGGCGAGTTGAAGAACGTCAGCAGTAATGGCAGGACGCCTGCAAGATACGTTCCGACAACTGGCAAGAATTGCGAAACGATGCCAACCCACAGCGCCATTGCAATAGGGGCTGGCGTGCCAATTGCTTGGAAAGCAATCCAATGGAAAAACGCTGAAACCAACGCAAGCAGTGCACGTGAATACAGATACCCACCTGTTTTTGCAATAGCGAGTTCCCACGTTCGCAATACTGCTCGTTGTTTCGATTCGGGTAATCGACTGCAAATCACACGCCTCAGTCGCGGACCATCAGCAACCAAGTAAAAAGTAAACAGCACAATGGTCAGTAGTTGTAACGACGCTCCAAGAGCGTTTACTGAAAGTGAAATCACTTTGCCCTGTTGCCGTTTAATGAACTTCTGAACTGGCCCTTTCGGGTCGGCAATTGACGCGTTCACTTCTGCCGGATCAATGTTGGAATTAAACGTCTCGTTAACGAAATCCACAGTGTCATTCACGTAGCTCTCGCTGTTTTTTAAGACGTCTGCAACTTGACTTCCCACGAGTGAACCAACTGCACCAATAAACACCGATGCAAATGCAATAATGCTGAAAATGATGAGCAACGTTCCCGATCCTCGACGCCATCCGCGTTTTGCCAAGCGATTCACACCCGGCTCAATCGCCAGTGCCAAGAAGATTGACACCAAAACAAGGAGCAAGAAACTTGACAACTGATGGAAGAGTTCGCGCGCAACAAGTGCGGCGAGGAACATCATCCAAAACAGCACTATTGCCCGTGGCACCCACTTGGGCATTGGGTTTGTAGTCACATATCCACAGTACTGCCAAGCGTGACTATGCATCTTGACTCTCGCGGTGGCACGATGTGGCAGTGGATATTGCCAAATCGCTCAATATTGAGGCCCGCATAAATGAATTGCGCGACTCACTAGGTGAAGCATTGCGCAGTCGCGTAGTTGGACCAGACGCGGACACTCGTGTGCAACAAATTATGGAAGTTGACGGACCGCGCTGGTTCTCAGAGGACCGACCTATTCGCATTGTTCATGCCGACGCATCAATGTTTATAGGCGGATTACGTGCACTCCTTTTACAAACCCTTCACCCGCTCGCTATGGCAGGCGTTGCTCAGCATTCCGATTACAAGAACGACCCGTGGGGAAGGCTGCAACGCACTGCTGACTTTCTTGCCTCCACAACATTTGGTCCAGCAGATGAAGCACAACGAATCATCGATCGCATTTTGTATGTGCACGGTTTCGTAGTTGGAACTGCAAGCGACGGCCGACCGTATTCAGCTAATGACCCGCATTTACTGCGCTGGGTTCATGTGGTTGAAGTAGATAGTTTCCTCACTGCACACACGCATTTTGGTGAACACTCGTTGACGCAAGAACAGCGCGATGGTTACGTGGAAGACATGTCCTACATTGCGGCAAAACTTGGTGTAACTGCTCCACCGAAAACTGAACGCGCACTTCGCGATCAAATGAAGTCATTCAAGAACGAATTGCAGAGCACCGCCGAAAGCCGAGATGCCATCAAGTACCTCATGTTTAACCCACCACTTCCATGCCCTGCGCGTGCTGCGTACTACTCGCTCGTTGCTGCAACAGTTGCAACATTGCCAGCATGGTCGCGCGACCTATTGCGCATTCCGTTTTTACCGGTGAGCGAACGCTTTGCACTTCGCCCGCTAGGTGGTTTATTCACCCGCGGACTTCGCTGGATTACTGCGCCTACTTCGCCGTATCAGCGCAAAGACGCAACAGATTTAGCCTGAGCAACAAACGCGTTGTACAGGTTCTGTTGAACTGAATCAGTCTGCGCAGTGTCTTCTGGGTGCCACTGCACTCCCACTAACCAGTGATCAGTGTGTTCAATTCCTTCAAGTAATCCATCTTCGGCCCACGCAACTGCAACACAACCAGGCGCGACGGTGTCGACAATTTGGTGATGGAACGAAGCGCCACGCAACGACGTTGCGCCTAACGCTGTTGCCAACTTGCTGCCAGCTTCAATTCGAACTTCGTGCACAGCAAACGGCGCACCCTCAGGAAAGTTGTCGGGCTTGTGCAACACCTGTGCATCAGCGTTTGGAAGCGTTGCAATTTCTTGCACCAATGTTCCACCCAGAGCAACGTTTGTAATTTGTAGTCCGCGGCAAATTGCAAGCACTGGTTTGCCCATGCGAACAGCAGCTTTCACCATGGTGGATTCGAAAATGTCTTGCTCGGTAAGAATGCCGTACACGTACACGCTTGGCTCTTGGCCATACAGCTTTGGGTCAACGTCGCCGCCGCCCATGAGCACCAAGCCATCGAAACGCGACATCAACTCATCGGCGTCTTCATCGGTTAAAT
>CAITUB010000250.1 GCA_903895515.1 uncultured Acidimicrobium sp.
GTCAGCCATTTGCCGCATCTCACTGCCGCAACGTTGATGTCGCTGGCTAATGATCATGCAGAAGAACATGTTGCTGTGTTGCGTTTGGCTGCAGGAGGTTTCAGAGACATGACGCGTGTGGCGTCTGGCCATCCGGCCATTTGGTTAGATGTGTGTAAAGAAAATCGTGAAGCAATTGTGGGCGCTCTCGATGGAATGATTAGTGGACTGCAGTCCATGCGCGCAATTGTGGATGAAGGTAGAACAGATGAGCTCTCCCAACGCTTGCAATCTGCGCGTGTTGCGCGTTCGAACCTTCCAGGTCGAGTTGGCAATTTGCTCGATGTTGTCGAAGTTCGCGTCCCAATTCCTGACCGTGCTGGAGCAGCAGCCGAAATATTCTCACTAGCAGCCGAACTGGGTGTGAATACCGCAAACTTTGAAGTTGCGCACTCAGTTGAGGGCGACCGCGGAATATTGGTGTTAGTCATTGATCGCGCAAGCCAGGATGTGTTTAAGGGCGGTTTGATTGCACGAGGGTTTCGACCGTCAATTCAACAACTGACATGAGCGACGGCCCAACTCATACGGTTGCATCGCTGGTATCGACGTTGAATGCAACGGTTCAAGTTCCAGGCTCAAAGAGTGTTGCAGCTCGTGCATTGGTGTGTGCTGCGATGGCATTGGGTGAGAGCACGGTTAGCAATTTGCCAAGTGGCGATGACACGGCATCGATGTTGAGTGGTCTTGCAACACTCGGAGCAAAGTTTGAAGTGCATGGCGATACGGCAAAGTTCAGATCTAGCTGGGATGTTGATCAGCTCGATCCGCTCGTGCTGGATGCTCGTTTGGCTGGAACTACTGCCCGTTTTCTCACGGCTGTCTCCGCGTTACGTCTCGGTGAAGTGGTGATCACTGGCGAGGAAGCGTTGCGTAAGCGTCCAATGGACGATCTTCATCAGGCACTGTCAGACATTGGACTTGATGTTTCACCATTGAATGGAACTGGCATGTTGCCTGTGGCTGTAAAACGCGGAAAGCAAAAGATTGAGCGCGTGATTATTCCTGCCACAACATCCAGCCAATTCACTACCGCGCTCATGCTCATTGCCCCAAAGTTGCCACAAGGTCTGTCCATAGTCACCGAAGGCGATGTGGTGTCGCAGTCGTATCTGGATATGACCGTTGGGGTTCAATGCAGTTTCGGGGTGGCGCCGGTTGAACAAGGGGAGCACGTCTTCCGCTACGCGTCGGGTGATTATGTGGGAACTCGATACGAAGTAGAACCCGATGCTTCGTCGGCGTCATATCCACTTGCCGCCGCAGCAATTGCTGGTGGTCGGGTCGTGGTCTCAGGGCTTGGTCGATCTTCGTTGCAAGGTGACTCACAATTTGTCGATGTTCTTGTCCGCATGGGCTGCTCTGTTGAGCGCAACGGCGACGACGTCGTCCTTTCTCGCGCGAAAGAAATTCCGTTACTGGGAGTCACGGTTGATATGCGCGATATGTCCGACTTGGTGCCAACCCTCGCGGTTGTTGCCGCCTTTGCGCAGACCGCAACAACAATCACTGGAGTTGGATTCATCCGCAAGAAAGAAAGCGACCGTATTAGCGACCTTGCCCATGAACTCCGAGCGCTCGGCGTCTCAGTGGATGAGCGCCAGGATGGACTTACCGTTCATCCGTCAACGACTCATGCTGGAAGCGTTGACACGCATCATGATCATCGTCTCGCTATGTCTCTTGCTCTCATCGGGCTTGTCACGCCCGGTGTTGTCATTAACGATCCAATGGTGGTGTCGAAGAGTTGGCCAGAGTATTGGCAGATGCTGGGAGCCTTGAAATGAGTGTGCTTCGCCCAGACGGCATTGATGTAGCACTTGTCATACGACTGA
>CAITUB010000251.1 GCA_903895515.1 uncultured Acidimicrobium sp.
AGTACCGACGATGCCGGACTTGGTGGTTGCTGCTGCCATGTAACCAGCCAAGAATGATGGCTGATCAGTTGCGAAGGTAAGACCCTGAACGTTTGCAGCCGAAGTGTTGGAGTCAACAATTGCGAACTGAACGGTTGGGTTTGCTTCTGCAGCTGCCTTAGTTGCGTCTGCGAGCAAGAAGCCAACAGTAACGATGACGTTGCAACCCTTGTCAACGAATGACTGAAGGTTTGGTGCGTAGTCAGCGTCTGTTGTTGACTCGAGAAGATCGGTGGCTACACCGAGTTCTGTCTCTGCCTGCAATAGACCTTCGTGTGCAATCTGGTTGAAGCCCTTGTCATCAACGCCACCGGTGTCGGTAACTTCGCATGCCAAGCCTGCTGAACCAGCTGCCACTGTTGTGTCTGATGAAGAGCTGGAACCGCAAGCGGCCAATCCAACTACTGCAACGAGACCAACAGCAAGACCCTTAATAGTCTGCTTTCTCATTTTTCTTTTTCTCCCTCTTACGCGCCTCTAGAAACACGTATGTTTGTTGGTCATAAGATCATAGTTCAACCGTTTTGCGCGGTTTTACCATGTGTCGATCATTGGCCGTTTTTTGCCCGTTTTTCGCGGTGGCATCGGACACGCTTCTAAAAGCCTCAAAATACGTTGCCGAGTATCGGCAGGGTCGATGACATCATCGATTTCGGTGTGACTAGCCATGCTGAGGGCACTACCCCTTATATAGGCAGCAGCAATTAGGCGATTTTCCAATTCCTGGCGTATATCTGGGGTTTTTGCTGCATCGAGCTCTTTTTTGAACCCAAGCCGTACCGCACCTTCAAGACCCATGCCACCGAATTCACCAGTTGGCCAGGCAACGATGAGGTCTTTGGCGTGAAAGCTTCCACCAGCCATTGCTTGCGCGCCAAGGCCGTAGCCCTTGCGCAACACGACAGTGATCCAAGGAATAGTCACGCTTGCAGCGGTCACAAACAGTCGCGAGAAGTGCCGCACCTGCGCGGTCTCTTCCGCCTGTGGGCCAACCATGAAGCCCGGTGTATCGCACAGTGAAATCAACGGAATATCGAATGCGTCGCAGAGTTGCACGAACCGAGCCATCTTGTCGGCACTCGGTGTGTCAATGGCTCCACCAAGATGTGCGGGATTATTCGCAACGATGCCAACAGGCCTTCCTTCAATACGCGCGAACGCAGTAACGATGCCGATGCCAAAATCAGATCGAAGTTCAAGAACCGAATCAATATCGGCAAGCGTGTCGATCACTGTCCGCACGTCGTACACACGCGTGCGCTGTTCGGGAATGAGAGCACGCAATGCTTCGTCGTTATGACGACTGAACCATGTTGTTGCTCCTTGAAAATACGACAAATATTTCTTTGCAACTGCAACGGCTTCCGCTTCATCGGCAACTCGGATATCAACCACACCGTTCGCAGTTTGAGTTGCAATTGGACCAATGTCAGTCGGCTTCACCACACCAAGTCCGCCGCCTTCGATCATCGCCGGGCCCGCCA
>CAITUB010000252.1 GCA_903895515.1 uncultured Acidimicrobium sp.
AGGTCTGCAATGAGTTCGCCTGTAAGCGATGCGTTTTCTGCCAAGCGAACCAGCAACACAATGCGAACGTCGTTATCCCAGTCTTGACCGAACACCAGACTCTCCACAACATCAGCGTGTTGCTCTACCACTCGGTAGATCTCTGCAGTTCCGATGCGCACTCCGCCAGGATTCAATGTGGTGTCACTGCGTCCATGAATGATCATTCCCCCATGCGATGTCCACGATGCAAAATCGCCTTGCGCCCACATGCCGCTTAATCGTTCGAAGTATGCAGACAAAAACTTTGGGCCAGGCTGAGATTGAACTGGGAAGCCTGCGTTTCCATCGTTCCAAAAACCAATCGGCATGCTTGGAAATGGTTGGCGACACACCAGTTCTCCCGGCGTGAGCGGATTGCCGTGCAGTGAGTTCAACTGCTCATCGACAACATCAACTGCCATGCCAAGCATTGGTCCTTGAATTTCTCCGCTATACACCGGCTTGGTTGGGTCACCGCCAACAAAGCATCCGCACAAATCTGTTCCACCAGAAATTGATGCAAGGTGCACATCGCTCTTCACCGATTGATACACCCAATCAAAACCTTCAGGTGCGAGTGGAGAACCCGTAGAACAAATAGTGCGCAGCGATTTCAGTGCATGCGTGTCCATGGGACGAAGTTCAGCTTTGCGTAATGAGTCGATGAATTTTGCTGACACACCAAGCAACGTGATTTTTTCATCATCAACGATGTCGAACAGTCGTGACATAGTCGGCGCAGTCGGCGCCCCGTCAAATAACACGGCAGTAGCGCCAGACGCCAACACCGACACCAACCAGTTCCACATCATCCAACCGGTAGTCGTGAAGTACATCACGCGGTCGCCAGGCGAAATGTCGCAGTGCAACTGATGTTCCTTCATGTGTTGCAGCAAAACGCCACCAGTGCGATGCACAATGCACTTTGGAACTCCCGTTGTGCCAGATGAATACAGCACGTACCACGGGTGATCAAATGCAAATCGTTGCGGTCCAACGGGCGCAGCAGATCCGCTGGCGACAAAGTCGTTGTATGCAACGGTGCCCTCTGGGACTTGAGTTCCAATGTTGCTCACCACAACTGTTTCAACAACCGATGAAAGTCCATTGCGAATTTCGCTCAGACGCTCGAGACAGTCAAATTGTTTTCCGTTGTAGAGGTAGCCATCAACCGCGAACAACACCTTTGGCGCAATTTGCCCAAAGCGATCAAGGACACCGTTTGCTCCGAAATCGGGCGAGGAGGAGGAAAAGACTGCTCCGACTGAAGCTGCACCGAGCATGACTTCGACTGCCTCAATGGAGTTTGGCAACCAAGCCGCAATACGGTCTCCTGCAACTACTCCGCGCGCTTGCAATGCGGATGCAATAGATGCAACTCGTTCGCGCAAATCGTCCCACGATCGCGTTCGCTTATTGCCCGCTTCGTCGATGGCGACCAGTGCGTCGTGGCTTCCCGTCGTCGCCAACATGTTCTCCACAACGCTGAGGGATGCATCTGGGAAAAATTGTGCTGTCGACATAGGTGCACCACTAGGCGCAGGGACAAATGTTCGCTCCCCCTTTTGGCCAACCATCCCGCAGGCATCCCACACCAACGACCAAAACTGTTCTGGCTGGTTAACCGACCACTCGTGCAAATCGCCCTTTTTGTTCACGTTTTCGACAAAACGATTGATTCGGGAATTAGCGATGCGTTCCTTTGTAGGCGTCCATAGGGCTTTGGGCAATTCAGGCATCGGCACTAACCTAATAAAGCCGTTGCAACTATTGATAATTAACGGTTTTCACACTGAGGTTGAGGGGGAAAGCATGAACTGGGGAGCATTCATTACGTGCGCTGTCACGGGCTCGGGAGAAACTGCACATAAGAGCGACAAGGTTCCGGTCACTCCGGAACAGATTGCAAACTCATGCATTGAAGCCGCAAAAGCTGGCGCTGCTGTTGTGCACATTCACGTGCGCGATCCAAAAACTGGTCTTGGCTCACGCGACACCGAACTGTATGCCGAAGTAGTCGATCGTGTTCGATCGTCTGACACCGACGTGGTCATCAACCTCACTGCAGGCATGGGCGGCGACTTGGTTCTTGGTGGCGATGAAAACGTGTTGCCGCTTGCTGCTGGCACCGACATGGTTGGTTCCACAGAACGCCTTGACCACGTCACTCGCCTACGACCAGAAATTTGCACGCTCGACTGCGGCACCATGAACTTTTCGAGCGGCGGCGACTACATCATGACCAA
>CAITUB010000253.1 GCA_903895515.1 uncultured Acidimicrobium sp.
TGACTTCACGCTTGGCTCAATGCGATTGAGCATTGGCTTTGGATACACACCGGTGAACACAATTGCAGCCACAAACACCGACAAAAGCATCGCTTCGCGCTTAGTGATTTCGGCAAACGACTTATTGGCTTCGTCCGGTTCACCATGGAACACGCGCTGGTAAGCCCACAGCAAGTACAACGCCGCAAGAATGACTCCCGTTGTTGCAGCAACTACCCACCAACGAGCCGTTGTGAACGAACCAATAAGTACGAGGAATTCACCGACGAATCCGTTCAAGCCCGGTAGGCCAATGGACGACAACATGATCAAGGTAAAGAACCCGGCAAATATTGGTGCGACTGCTTGAATGCCCTTCAGCTCTGCAATCACGCGAGTGTGGCGGCGCTCGTAGATCATTCCCACCATGAGGAACAATGCGCCGGTGGAAATTCCGTGGTTCACCATTTGCATGACACCACCTGTAATTGCCTGATTGGTGAGTGCAAACGTTCCCAACACAATGAACCCAAGGTGAGCAACCGACGAGTACGCGACTAAGCGCTTCAAGTCTTTTTGCATGGTGGCGGCAATTGCGCCGTAGATGATTCCGATAACAGCCAAGGTCAACAGAACCGGCTTTGCCCACACTGCGGCTTCAGGGAACAAGTACACACCAAAGCGCAACATGCCGTAGGTGCCCATCTTCAACAACACGCCAGCAAGAATGACCGAACCGCCAGTAGGTGCTTGCGTGTGCGCATCTGGCAACCAGGTGTGCAGTGGGAACAACGGCACCTTTACGGCGAATGCAATGACGAAACCAACGAATAGCCAACGACCGGTACCCGCAGCGAAATTCGACTTCTCTGCAATTTCAATGAGGTCGAATGACAGGTGGCCAATATCGCGTCGTGCAAGAAATGCGGTAGCAACAATTCCCACCAGCATGAACGCCGAACCGGCCATCGTGTAGATGAAGAACTTTGTTGCGGCATACACGCGCTGGTCGTAACCCCACTTGCCAATAAGGAAATACATCGGCACGAGCACGATTTCAAAAAACACGAAGAACAGAAACAAGTCAAGGCTGAGGAAGCTACCCATGACGCCTGCTTCAAGCACCAGCATCCACACCAAGTACTGCTTGTGATCGTGATGCGGATCAATGCCAACAATGACTAGTGGAAACAAAATTCCAGTGAGCACTACAAGGAAGAGCGAAATTCCATCAACGCCTAGGTGCCAAGAGATTCCCCACTCACTGACCCATGCATGCTTGGAGACAAACTCGAAGCCAGCCGAACCAGTCGGGAACTTAATCAGCATCCAGACACTCAGCAAACCAGTGGCAATAGAGCTCACCAAGGCAACGTTTTTGACCATTGACTCGCTTGATTTTGCCATCAGTGAAGCAACAATCGCGCCAGCGAGTGGCACCAGTACGAGCAGCGTGAGAATTGGGATCGACATCAGGCAACTCCCCTATACAAGAACCACGCAAGCAGTGCGACTGCACCAACTGCCATCAATGCGGCATACACGCGTGTGAAACCGCTTTGCGACTTGCGCACTTGGCTCGCGATTCCTCGCACCAAGGTTGCAGTGCCATTCACTGCGCCGTCAACAATGTGCGAATCTGCCCAAGCAACCGCATTGAATGCTGCGCGACCAGGTCCGCCCACAAGTTTCGCGGCGCCAGCATCATAGAACCATGCCTGCTCGAGTACGCGAGGCTCAATAGCTTTTGCCTTCTTCTTCGCATACACAGCGAATGCAGCAGCAATTCCCGTTGCGGCAATGAGCACTGCAACTACCAACAAAACATATTTGTTTTCATATGCCCACGTGTGATGAATGTCGGCTTCCGACTCTTCAACAACAGGAGCCAACCAATGTTCCAAGAAGTGAAGCTTCTTTGTGAATGGCAATTGCATTGCACCGCCAATTACCGACAATACGGAAAGCACGATGAGCGGGAACAACATGATCTTTGGGCTCTCATGTGGCTCGAAATCGCCATGTGCGCCATGGTCATGCGCATGATCTTTCCACTTCGCTTCGCCGTAAAACACCATGATCACTTGACGTGTCATGTAGTACGCGGTGAGCAACGCGGTAACAAGACCAACGACATAGAGGCCGCGGTTGTTTGCGTACACGTAGAGCAAAATTTCATCTTTCGACCAGAAACCTGCAAACGGAGGAACACCAGCTATTGCCAACCAGCCGATGATGAAGGTGATTGCAGTAACTGGCATGAGTTTGCGCAATGCACCCATGCGACGCATGTCTTGCTCGTGATGCATGCCATGAATTACTGAACCCGAACCCAAGAACAACAGCGCTTTGAAAAACGCGTGGGTCACCATGTGGAAGATGGCAGCAACGTATGCACCCGAACCAACTGCCAAGAACATGTAACCA
>CAITUB010000254.1 GCA_903895515.1 uncultured Acidimicrobium sp.
GGGGATTCACGTTGCCATTCACACTAATCTGCCTAGATGCCTTCTTCCCGTCAGTTCCCGATTCGTCCATTTCGCTTTGGAATTCAAGCAAGTAGCACTCCAACAGGCAAAGAATGGGTGGAACTTGCAAAGAAAACTGAAGCACTTGGCTATGGCGCGCTCACCATGCCCGATCACTTCACCGAGCAACTTGCACCCCTGCCCGCACTCACAGCTGCTGCAATGGCAACATCAATGCTTCGTATTGGCGCGTTGGTGTGGGACAACGACTACAAACACCCAGTGGTATTTGCAAAAGAAATGGCAACGCTCGACGTGTTAAGCGATGGTCGTCTGGACTTAGGCATCGGTGCAGGATGGATGATTACCGACTATGAGCAATCAGGCATTCCTTACGAATCTGCAGGCACGCGCATTGACAAAATGATCGAAGGCATCGACATTATGAAGGGTTGCTTTGCGCAAGGACCGTTCTCCTATGCCGGCAAGCACTACACCATCACCAACTACAACGGCATGCCAAAACCCGTGCAGGGAACGTGTCCGCCAATTTTGATTGGTGGCGGTGGCAAGCGCGTACTCACCTATGCAGCAAAGGTTGCCGACATTGTGGGCATCAATGCCACTATGAGCGCTGGAGCCGTTGGACCAGAAGCCATTTCCACCATGACTGCCGAGGCCGTAGACGCAAAGGTAGACATTGTGCGCGAAGCTTCTGGAGACCGCATCAAGGACATTGAAATGAACATTCGTGCCTTCTTGGTCAACGTCACCGACGACGCCGAAGGTGCAATTAGCAGGCTGGCAAAGGGAATGGGCGTTGAAGAGTCCATGGTGGCCAACACCCCATTCGCGTTAATGGGACCACCAAGCAAACTCATCGAAGATCTGCTTGCTCGCCGTGAACGTTGGGGCTTTTCCTATGTAATCGTTGGTGGTGAAGACGTTGAGGCGTTTGCACCGGTGGTGGCAGCGCTAGCCGGCAAATAGTTGACGAGATGAAGTGTGTTTAGGTACAACTTGTCATAACCTAGAAGTCGGATTTGCCACAAGGGCTCTTCCTCATTTCACGAAAAGAGAAAAGTTATGCGCGGTACCGTCAAATTCTTTAATGCAGAGAAGGGCTACGGCTTTATTTCACGAGACGGAGGGGACGATGTTTTCGTTCACTTCTCGAACATCAAGGGCGAAGGCTACAAGTCTTTGTTCGAAGGTCAAGCCGTTGAATTCGACGTTGCACCTGGTCGCAAGGGTGAGGAAGCACAAAACGTCGTCGTAATCTGACGAACTAATTAATAATTCAGTCGATCGGATCGATCGGCGTGCTTAAACCACACGTCGATTCGATCTGCTCGGCGATTGCAAGGCAGTGAAGATCGGTGAAGCGAGACCCGATCACCTGGACACCCACTGGAAGCGAGTCGGCCATTCCGCCCGGCACCACCACTGCAGGAAGTCCAAGCAAGTTTGCTGGCAACACAGCACGTAGCTGTTGCAACGTTCCCATTGCACTCTCTACATCTTTAATGTCGTTGTCGTAAACAAATGCTGGCTCTGTCCACGTTGGACAAATAAGCACTGGGTTTTCCTGAAACCACAATGACCAACGTCGTGCGACACCGTTGCGTTGAGTCTGTGCATTTGCCCATCCCGCAAAGTCAATTTCTGCCATTCCTTCACGAGTGAGTTCAAGGAACTGTCGACCGCCCTCGCCCATCACCATGTTCAGCAAATCAAGCTGCAACGTGAGTTCACCATTCATTTGGTCTGACCAGAGTTGGCATGCAAGTTCGAAATCAGGTGGAGTGCCTTCAACAACTTCGTGACCAGCATTCGACAACGCATCTGCTGCATTGCGCACCGCTTGCATAATTTGCGGATGCGTCGTTCCACCTGGTGGGTTCGCCATTACTACAACGCGAGTTTTCTTTGCTGCAGGAAATTCGTCCAACACAACTGGAACACTGATTGGGTCGCGCGCATGCGCACCGGCAACTACTCGCAAGCCAGCACGCACGTCGGCAATGCGACGAGCCATCACACCTTGCCCAAGCATGAGTTGCGAACTGAGACCGAAGTCTTCAATCGGAAACATTTGTGCGTCAGGTACGACACCTTTCGTTGGCATGATGGAAGCAATGCCGTTGCAATGCGCAGGGTTGCGCAACGAACCGCCGATGTCATTGCCAAGACCGAGTGGCGACATTCCACTCGCAAGAGCAGCACCTTCACCACCGCTTGACCCACCTGCAGTGCGGTCCGACTTCCATGGGTTCTTCGTACGGCCGTACAGGGTGCTGTCGGTATGTACGCGCAAGCCCAAGTCGGGCATGTTGGTGCGCCCAAGCATGATTGCTCCAGATGCGCGCATGCGCTCAATTGTTGGCGCATCGATAGCGGGAATGGCTTCGGCTAAGGCCGTGATGCCCTGAGTGGTGGCCTGGCCAGCGACGTCGATATTGATCTTGACGGTGTACGGAACTCCATGCAACGGACCGATAGGGCCTCCTTGTGCGAGCGCCTTGTCGGCAGCGTCAGCACCCGTGCGAGCCTCGTCGGCCATCACACGAATAATGGCATTGACCTTCGGGTTCACTTCATCGATGCGGGCAAGATGAGCGTCGACTACTTCCCTACTGGAAAACTTTTTACTGCGAATACCTTCTGCAAGGTCTAGAGCACTGTTACGCCACAATTCGTTCGTCATGTTTCCCCCTCGGACCAAGAGTACCCAATGTTGGCCGTGGCACTAGATTCGGAGCGTGGTAAAGAATCAAAAATTGCTCGGATCGTTTTTGATTGTTTTTGCCAGTGGATGTTTTGCGATGGTTCCGTTTATGGCAAAAACCACGTACGACGAAGGTGCCAATGCTCTCGGCATGTTGTCTGCCCGATTCACCATGTCGGCAATCATGATGGTGATATTGCGTTTTGTTTTAGTTCGCGACACTCCGTGGCCACGAAAGCAACTGCTTCCCGACTTATTGTCACTTGGTTTTGTTGGCATCACCATTTGTTCGCTCACGTACTTCACCGCCATACGCGACATCGACACCAGCCTTGCCATCGTCATTTTTTATTGCAACCCCGTCATGGTGGTTCTTGCATCATGGGTGATCTACAAAAAGAAACCTTCGAAGAGCATCGTGTACGCGCTGATCTTCACCATGGTTGGCGTTGGCATTACCACGGGAGAAATTGGCGGAGGTAGTTCTCACGCGGTGATGCTCGTTCTCATCTCTTCGCTTGCGTATGTGTTTTATGCGCTTGGCTGTTCCCGTTCACTAAAACACACCGACATGTTCACCGGAGTCACGTTCGTCAATATTGGTGCTGCACTTGGTTTCAATTTGTATGCGCTTGTTTCTCCAGGCGGCATGAAACCCGATTACCCAGATACCACTAAAGGCTGGGTGGTCATTGTTGCGCTGGCAATAGTTGGAACCGTATTCCCTACGTCAACATTTTTCATGGGCTTAAGGCGCATTGGAACGAACATGACGTCAATATTCACCACAAGCGAACCTGTTTTCGGAATTGCGTGCGGAATACTTATCTTGAACGAACACCTCTCGTTAAACCGAGTGATTGGTGCAGCATTCGTGATCGGTGCACTACTGATGCTGTCAGTTGTTGAATCTCGTTCCGAGACTGTTACTGCCCACCAGTAACGGGGAACTGTTCAATCAACTCCCGCAAGCCTGCGACCACAGAGTTGCGCTTCGCCGAGACAGTTTTTCCTAGACGCACCACGACCACATCCCGATCAGGTATCACCATGATGTATTGGCCCTCGTAGCCCGAAGCAACCAGGCTGTTGTGCTCTCCTGGCAGTGTCCACCAATGGGCTCCGTAACCCAGGCCTGTCTCGTCATCGAACACATGTTGAGTTCGTGCATGGTCCACCCAGCCTTCAGGCAATATCCGCTTCCCATTGGACATTCCGTCGTGAAGGTACAGCTGCCCGAACTTCGCAAACTCTCGTGCGGTGGCATAGACGTACGACGAACCGACAAAAGTTCCTGCTGCATCAAACTTCGGTTCTGCCTGCATGCCAATTGCATCGAACAACCTGGTTCGCATGAAGCGCTCAATATGTTCATGTGAGCCCGGTGTATCGCCGAGCACATTGCCAAGCAGTCGGGTGACGATGTTTGTCGTACCCGACGAATACAGCCACTCCGACCCAGGTATTGATGCAAGTGGCTGCGCGATGGCGTAGCCCCCATTGTCGTCCTTTCCCGATCCGAACAACATGTCAATCACGTCGGATGCATCGTCATCTACGTAGTCCTCCACCCAAGAAAGACCCGATCGCATTTCAAGTAGTTGCTGAAGTGTGATGTTGCGACGATCGTCATGTGCCCATTCGGGAAACAAATTGTTGTCTTCAACATGCAATAAACCATCCATTTGCGCAATGCCAACGAGGGCATGGGTAATGCTCTTTGCCATTGACCATGAAATGAGCGTGGTTTCAGCCGTAGCGTCTGGCCCGTACAGCTCGGACACCACTTCGCCTTTGTGCAGCACCAATTGGGCAAGGGTCACATTGTCATCTGTCATTTCTGGGCCTCCAAAAATTTGGCAATACAGAGCACTTCATCCATTGCGTCGCTTCTTAACATTCCATGCTCATCATGCACACTTGACGGTGCGATGATCGCCTCGTGAATTTGCTTACTGAGCGAGCCAAGAGGCGTGAACAGCTGATCGGCATTTCGAGTTGATGCGAGTACGCCGTTATCTACTTCGTAAACAATATTGTCAAACGTAACCGTGAACATTCCTTGTTTGCATAGTTGCTCTGCTTGCTTCTGTCGACGCAACACGGTTTCAAAAACTTGAATACGGTCACGTAAATACGCGGCCTCTTCGTACCGTTGTGCCTCCGAATGAGCATTCATCCGTTCGGTAAGAGCATCAAGCACATGGCTGCTTTTCCCGACCAGCGCATCTGCTGCAAGCTGCACGGCGTTTGCATACGACTCTGGCTCTGCAGTGCCCGAGCACGGGCACTGTGCAAGACCAAGGCGGGCTGCCGAACATACAGGCGCACCATCTGGGGCAACATAATTGCGGCCCATACGTACCGTGCAACGCCGAAGTGGAATTACCGATTCGATGGCATCGACGACTTCGGTTGCCATGTTGCGGGTAGAGATGGGCCCAATACAAATGCCTTTTGCCGACGGCGTCTTCGACACCAAGAGACGGGGCCACTCTTCTTCGGTGGTTAAGCGCACATAGCAATACTTTGCCGTTCGTGTTCCAGCGTGGTTGTAGCGGGGACGAAGTCTGCCAATAATGCGCAACTCCAGCACCTCGGCCGTTAATAGGTCGGGAGTTTGAATGTATTCAACTCCTTGCATCAGCTTCAACAATGAACCCACTTTGGTCCGTGACTCGTTTGTTCCAAAGTAACTACGCACACGAGAACGCAGGTTGCTGGCCTTGCCCACATACAACACTTCGCCTTGCGCATCGGTGAACATGTAGACACCAGTAGTTCGCGGCAACGTCTCGGTGAGTTTTAATTTGCTTGCTTGCGGATGCGAGCCAAGCTTTGGCAATGCAATGAGATCATTCAGGTCGTACACGCCAAAACCTGCAGCACGTTCAATGAGGTAATGCAACAAATCACCAGTCGCAAGCACATCGTTCATCGCTCGGTGAGCAGGTTGATGCTTGAGCCCGAGGCTTTCGGCCAACGTCGACAGCTTGCAGTTTGGCACTTCGTTGCGCACGAGGCGCCTTGCTAACGAAACCGTATCCACCACTTTGTTCGTGAGCCTTGGCCGACCGTCTCGCTCGAGTGACGCCTGAATGAACCCCATGTCGAAACGAGCATTGTGAGCAACAATCACCGAGTCGCCGATGAATTCGACAAGATCATCGAGCACATCTTCTATCGGTGGTGAATTCATCACCATGATGTCGGTAATGCCGGTGAGCATCACGATGAATGACGGAATTGCGCACCCCGGATTTATCAGAGTGTTGAAGCGTGCAATTTCTTCTCCGCCTTGATACTTCACCGCGCCAATTTCGGTAATGCCGCCAACTTCGGCAGACGAGCCAGCGGTTTCTAAGTCAAGAACGCAAAACACCACATTGGACAATGCCGGACTTGCATCGTCGAGTGAGAGCTGCATGATTTACCGAGTGTAATTCTCGATTCGAGTGCACAAATGATCCAGTTCGGTTCGATCATGGCTAACCACGATGGCACTCACCCCAAGGCGTACCAGATGTTCGCGAATGTGGTTTCGCACGCCTTCACGAGATGCTTCGTCAATTGCTGAAAGTGGTTCATCGAGCAATACAGCAGATGGGCTGCCGATGAGCGCACGAACAATAGCCACACGCTGGCTTTGTCCTCCCGACAGCGTTGGAGCCATGTGTTGCGCAACATGTGCAACGCCAAATTGCTCCAGCATCTCCGCCGCCATTTTTACTGCAGGCGCACGCTTCACTCCCCTCATGAGTAATGGGAAGGCCGCATTGTCGACAGCAGTCATGAAAGGAAACAACGAATGATCTTGAAACACCATGCCTATATTTCGCATTTCTGGAAGCACGAACATGTTCTTAGCTGGAGCGTCTACGAGGTCGTCACCTAATTTCAATTCGCCATTGCCGAGCGGGCACAAGCCAGCGATGGTGCGTAATACAGATGTCTTCCCAGAACCATTAGCGCCGAACATGCCGACAATTTCGTTGCCAACATCTATGGAGAACTCGCGGGAGAAACTTCCAACTTCAACTGTGCCGTGCAATGAAATCATTGGGAGCTTCCACCAATCCAGCGATCACGCAATCCCACGAGTAAACCAACAGAAATTGCGACCAGCAGGAAACTCAGCGCGTATGCGCCTTCTGGGTTGCTCTCCAACATGGTGTACACGGCAAGAGGTGCGGTTTGCGTTCGACCCTGAATATTTCCGGCGAATGTGATGGTTGCACCAAATTCGCCAAGTGCCCTCGCCCACGCAAGCATCAGGCCAGCAATCAGTGACGGCTTTAGTAATGGCAACGTGACCCGCATAAACCGGGTGAAGTCAGTTGCGCCCATTACTGCAGCAGACTCCTCGTATTTCACATCAATTGACCTCAGTCCACCTTCAAGCGACAAGACCAAAAATGGAAGCGCGACGAATGCTTCAGCGACAATCACTCCCCACAGCGAATACGTCAGTTGAATCCCGAAGAGCGAGTTGAGCAAGCCTCCTAGGAGTCCATTCGACTTGCCATAGGCGCCAAGTAATGCCACGCCGCCAACTACAGGTGGGAGCACCATGGGCAATAACACCAATGCCCGAACGAAGCGACGGCCCGAGAATTGCATGCGCGCCAAACACCATGCAAGTGGCAAGCCGAGCACAAGTGCCAACACGGTTGCACACACCGATGCGTACAGCGAGATTCGCAACGCATCGCGAGTTGCAACATCAGTTAACTGTCTACACAACGTTGACCAAGCAACCCGCTTCAACAACCCAACTACAGGCAAGGCAAGAAACACCACCCCGAGCAGTGCTCCAATGCGCACAAAGCGTGGCGTTCGCGAACTGACACTGTTCATTTACGGCGCCAGGAATCCAAACGCAATCAACACCTTTTGCCCAGCCGGCGAAAGCACAAAACCAATGAATGACTCTGCCTGCTTGGAATTCCTGCTTCCTCGCACAACGCCAATTCCGTACATTGCCTTTACGTTCTTTCCAGCAGGAATGCTGATGGTCGCCACAGATTTTTTGGCGGACAATGCATCGGTCGCATACACAATTGCTGCATCGGCATCTCCAGTTGACACGGCATTCAGCGTGGCGGTCGCGTCTAC
>CAITUB010000255.1 GCA_903895515.1 uncultured Acidimicrobium sp.
AGTCGAAGTTGCCGAACAGGCTCGCTGCCTCGGTACTCGGCGTGAAGACCATTGCAGACGCTCACCGAATGCGCGGCCTCCACCCATAAGCCAGAAATGAAAAAGGCGGGGTGCCGAAGCACCCCGCCCAAGTCGTAAAGAACTGAACTAAATCAGTTTCCACCTTCGTTGAGGGTGACTGTTGCAGGAGCGAATGATTCGCCCTTGTAGTCAACACCCAATGCATCGAGGATCGCGTATGCGGCGGTCACGATGTCGTTGGTGTATGCACCTTCGGTTGGTGCTGCAGTAAGAACTGTTGAACCTTCAAGGTTCTTGGTTCCCTGTGCAAGCGTTACGGTGCGGTCCCAAGCAGCTGCATCAATCATGCCTGCGCCCATAGGTGCTGGCCAGATCAACTTGCTTACTTCGTTCATCTGCCACAACTGGTGGCTTGCACCCAAGGTTGAACCCTTGGCTACAACGATGTCACGGCAAGCTTCAGCGTTGTCGCGGCAGAATGCCCAACCCTGAATTGATGCTGCAACGAACTTGACTGCAGTGTCCTTGTAGGCAGCGTCTGAAGCAAGCTTGTCAGCATTTGCCCAGATTGCGTCCTGCAACATTCCAACGCCTTCAGCCTCGTATGAAACGACGTTGAAGTCTTCTGGTGTGTACAACGCGCCAGTGTCTGGGTTCATTGCTTCAAGAACCTGTGCGTATTCGTTGTAGGTCATTGCTTCAGCGGCATCGATATCGCCGGCCAAAAGGCCTGCCATGTCGAACTGTTGCTGAACAAGCTCTACACCAGTTGCTGGATCAATTCCGGCCTTGGTGAGTGCTGCGAAGATTTCGAACTCGTTGCCGTAGCCCCAGTTACCAATCTTTTTTCCAGCGAAGTCTGCTGAAGTTGCAATGTTCTTGTCCTTGAACGAAACCTGCAACGTTCCTGAACGCTGATAGATCTGTGCAATGTTGACGATGTTCGCGCCAGCTTCGCGTGATGCGAGAGCCTTTGGTACCCATGAGAGTGCGAAGTCCACTGCGCCGTCAGCAAGTTGCTGCTGAGGAACGATGTCAACTCCACCTTCAACGATGGTTACGTCTAGACACTGAGCTGCATAGAAGCCCTGGTCTACTGCTGCGAAATAGCCAGCAAATTGTGCTTGTGTTACCCACTGCAACTGCAACTTGACAGGTGTGGTGGTTGCACATGCTGCTGTTGTGTCACTTGTGCTGCTGCTTGAACCGCCGCATGCTGCGACGACCAAAGACAAGGCAGCAAAGCCCGCAACAGCGAGTTTGATTCCTGATTTCTTCATTATTTTGGTACTCCCCCGAGAGCCTGAGCTCTCTACTTGTTTGTTGTATTTGTGGCACCGGCGCCTCGTGAGGCGACGTTCTCCAGCACTACGGAGACTATGTAAAAGGCTAATCCAAGCAAACAGGCCCCTAGGACATAAGCCCAGGCTGCAGCATTCTTGGAATTAGCGATATTGCTGGTAATTCGGCTTCCCAAGCCATTCTGGGACCCTCCGAAATATTCTGAAACAAATGAGGTAATTACTGCTGCCGGAGCAGAGATTTTGAGGGCTGTAAATAAGTACGGCACCGCGTTTGGTACTCGAACTTTGCGCAGAATTTCAACATCACTTGCTGCATACGAGCGCATGATTTCGAGGTGAGTGGTCTTTACCTGCGTGAGACCCTTGGCCACATTTACCAGCACGATGAAATACACCACAAGACTGACCATGATGCGACGCGGAATTTCACTGGTAATGGAATACATGTTGTTGAGCACTGCAACTAACACGAAAATTGGTACTGCATTCAATGCAATTGCCAGTGGAGTTATCAATGAATTCAAGAATCGGAAACGACTGAGTATGAAACTCATAATCACACCGAAAACAGTTCCCGCAACTAGTCCAACAAGTGCATTCATTCCAGACACAGACGCCGCGTCCCAAATGCGTGACGCATTATTGAAGAACTGACCCAAAATTTTTGATGGGGCGGCAAGAAAGTACGGCTTTAAGTGAAAGAACTTAACGGCGCCTTCCCAACACGCCAAAAAGCCAACGCCAAATAAAAACGGAATGGCAAAGTTGCGAATGCGATTAACGGATGTCATGTTCAGCGATCTTCGACTCCGCGAATTGCACCTGCATTTGCATGATCTGCATGTGTGCCGCGAAGTGCTTCGCGGACGGAAGTAATTCCAGAAAAGAAATTTTCTGCTGCGCGCGTGTCTTCGCTTCGGGTCTCGCCGAGGTTTACATTGATGACGTCGGTAATTCGACCCGGGCGTGGCGACATGACCACTACACGGTTCGACAAGTAGACGGCCTCAGGAATGGAGTGCGTAACAAACACGACGGTTGTCTTTGTTTCTGCACAAATACGCAGCAACTCACCCTGCATGTATTCACGAGTCATTTCATCGAGTGCGCCAAACGGTTCATCCATCAGTAATAACGGCGGATGTGCCGCGAGCGCACGAGCAATAGCAATACGTTGTTGCATTCCACCCGACAGCTGCCACGGCATGAGGTCAGCGAACTCTGGCAGTTTTACCAACTCAAGCATTTCCTGCGCACGTGCAGCGCGCTTTTCCTTGTCCCAACCCTTTAGCTCAAGTGGCAATTCAATATTTTTTGCAACCGAACGCCAGTCAAACAATCCGGCTTGCTGAAATGCCATGCCGTAGTCCTGGTCGAGTCGAGACTGCGCTGCAGTTTTGCTGTTGACGGTGACTTCACCAGTTGTTGGCTCCAAGAGGTTGGCAATGAGTCGCAACAAAGTCGACTTGCCACATCCCGATGGACCGATAAGCGAAACGAATTCACCCGGCTCAACGGTCAAGTTCACATCAACAAGTGCATCTACTTGTTTCGGTGTCCCCTGATTGAATATTTTGCTTACTCCCGCAACATGAACTGCGCTCATGTGGTGGTCTCCTTTGGTCGGTTACGCATCAACAACACATCTGCAAGTGCAACAAGGCCGGCCATTGCAAGACCAAGTCCTGCGGCGCCAAATACTGCGGTGAAAACTTTTGCCGGGTCGCCTGTTGCTTGGCGGGCATACTCAATAATCAAGCGGCCTATTCCGCCTTTCAGACCCGTAGAAATCTCTGCAACAACTACTCCAATGACCGATCCTGAAGCACCCAGCTTGAAAGCCGGCACCATGTACGGAATTGCAGCAGGAAAGCGCAATTTCACCAAGGTTTGCTTCCACGAAGCTGCGTAACTATCCATCAACTCAAGTGATGCTGCTGGTGCGCTCTTCAAACCACGCAATGTTCCAACCGCAATTGGGAAGAACGCAAGAAACGCACCAAGAACCGAAGCAGACAGCCAACGTGGCCAGGTGAAGCCGAAGATGTGCAATTTGCCACCCCACGACACCACGAGTGGTGCGAGAGCAATTAGTGGAACAGTCTGCGAAATGACCAAATATGGAAGTAATCCTCGTTCCATAGTTTTGAATCGAGTCATGAGGGCTGCGAGTGCAACTCCAATTGTTGAACCAAGAAAAAATCCGACAAGAGCCAACCTGAACGAATAAAACGCACCCTTGAATACAACGAACCAAATTGGGTTTGAATTCGGAGAGCGCATTTCAGGCTGTGCATAACGACTGAGCATCTCCCAGAGGTGCGGCATTGCCGTGTCATTTGCTCGTGGCAATATCGCTACGCCAAACAGCTTGCCGCCCTTTTCGGGACCAACGACTTTGTACAACTCCCACAACACAGCGACGAGCGCAATCGACACAAAAAACATTCCTGTGCGATAAGCGACCCGGCGCAGTTGTTGGTTCATTGCTTGGCTTTACCCAAATCCTGAATTGCTGGGATGATTTTCTCGCCGTACGCCTCGAGCGTTTCTTCCTTGCCATCATGCTGCAAGTACACCGCGAATTGATCGACACCCATTTCCTTCAGCTCTTTCAGGCGACGAATGTGCTCGTCCGCATTTCCAAGAATGCAGAACCGATCAATAATTTCATCTGGCACAAACGTGGTGTGGCTATTGCCGGTACGTCCATGTTCGTTGTAGTCGTAACCCTGGCGATTCTTAATGTATTCGGTGAGCGCTTTTGGAACTGCAGAGTTTTCGCCATAACGCTCCACGATGTCAGCAACGTGGTTGCCCACCATGCCACCGAACCAACGTGTTTGATCGCGCATGTATGGAAGGTCATCACCAACGTATGCGGGTGCTGCCACGCAGATCTTCACACTCTTTGGGTCTCGACCAGCAGCCTTCGCTGCATCGCGAACTGCCTTAATGGTCCATTCAGCAATGCTCAAGTCGGCAAGTTGCAAAATGAAACCATCGGCAACTTCACCGGTGAGTGCAAGTGCCTTAGGACCGTATGCAGCAACCCACACTTCGAGCTCACTCTTTGATGCCCATGGGAAACGAATGCTTGAGCCGTTGTAGTCAACTGCACGACCGCAACCAAGTTCACGAATGACATGCACGCTTTCGCGCAATGTTGCAAGTGTTGTTGGCTTGCCATTCGTTACACGAACCGCCGAGTCACCACGACCAATTCCACATACGGTGCGATTACCGTACATTTCATTGAGTGTTGCATAGGTGCTTGCCGTAACTGTCCAGTCACGCGTTGCAGGGTTGGTCACCATTGGTCCAACAATGACGTTGCGAGTTTCAGCCAAAATCTGGCTGAAAATCACATACGGTTCCTGCCACAAAATGTGACTGTCAAATGTCCACACATGTGAAAAGCCGAACATTTCGGCTTTCTTGGCTAAATCCACTACGCGCGATGATGGCGGAGTGGTTTGCAATACAACACCGATGTCCATTGCTTCCCCTTAACTATGTAGACGAGCGATTAACGGTTTTGTGGGAATCCCAAGTTGACCGACGAAGTACGTGGGTCTGGCCAACGTGAGGTAACCACTTTGCCGCGGGTAAAGAAGTTGATTCCTTCTGGTCCGTACATGTGCTGGTCGCCGAACAACGAAGCCTTCCAACCACCAAATGAGTAGTACGACACAGGAACAGGAATTGGCACGTTGATGCCAACCATTCCCACTTGAACGTCGAACTGGAACTGGCGAGCAACGCCACCATCGCGGGTGAAGATTGCTGTGCCGTTACCGAACTGGTTGTTATTGATGGTGTCGAGACCTTCTTGGTAGCTCTTCACGCGCATCACGGTAAGTACTGGTCCGAAGATTTCTTCGTCGTAGCACTTCATGCCTGGCTTCACGTTGTCGATAAGGCTTGGGTTCAAGAAGAAACCGGCATCTTTTGCTTTGTCGGTTCCGTCAACAACAACTTTTGCACCTTCGGCATTTGCATTCGTTACAAAGCTTGCAACCTTGTCGCGGTGTTCG